>DASVDR010000021.1 GCA_036381015.1 Gammaproteobacteria bacterium | reverse complement strand
AAAAGCAGCGGACGAACCCGACCGCACAAAGATGGT
Organism: Gammaproteobacteria bacterium; assembly: GCA_036381015.1. Taxonomy (NCBI): domain Bacteria; kingdom Pseudomonadati; phylum Pseudomonadota; class Gammaproteobacteria; species Gammaproteobacteria bacterium. The sequence goes on along the minus strand of DASVDR010000021.1, from coordinate 118,671 downwards.
AGCGATGGCGGGAAAAATGCCGACAATCACGACGGCGAGCCACACGTCGACCTTGGAGCGAAACGCTACTGTGCTCACGAGCTAACGTCTCCAGGGCGTATAACGCTAAAGCTCAGCGGCGCGACTACTCGGCGCGATTCTTGCCCCGGCAAGAATCGTGACGAGTAGTTGCGTCCGTCTGCAGCGCATTGTTAGGCGGCCGGCGACCACCGTGCCGAAGCTGCCAGGAACGAAACATTCGACTTTGCCGCTGTGGCCGATCCCCCATTTGAACGAAGGGTGACCTGCTGCTCGAAGCCGAATCGCTTCGATGGCTTGCCTCTGCCCCAAGCGGCGCTTACGAATTTCGCCCGACCGCCAATGCACTGATGACGGATGCGCTTTGCCACCCATGCTCGCATCTCTGGACACGTTTCTCCTCGGCAGCTGCGACGCTCGGAGCGCCGCGACCGAAGTCCGCCTCTCCGACTGGCACTTCGTCGACTAAAGCCTCGCCCTCCAACTGCCGCAACCTATCAGAACTCCCCATGCTACGGCCATTGCGTGCGCTTCAAGTCTGCCACTCGAAGTGGCGAAGGCAAACCTGGCATTCGAATGACCGCGGAGGATCGCGGTGAGGTTCCTGATGCTGACGATGCTCTCCTCGCTCGACCGAAGGAACCTCTCCACTGCACTGGCGCTCGCTCGATTCCGGCGGCCTAACGCTCAGATCAGCGGCATGGCAAAAGCGGCGCGGCCCTTGCGCATGCAAGGGGCGTGACGCTTTTGACATGTCCGCTGCATCTGAATGTTAGGCCTCTTCGAGAACGCGCGCGATGCCTTCAACGGCGTTGCGCACCCCATCTTCCTGAGAAATGACCGCAGCCAGCTTCTTGGCGCGGTCCCGGACGTCATCACGCTCTGCATACGAAATTGCATCAGCAAGGACCGCGGCATCGATCCTAGTATGCTCCACATACGCTGGGGCGATACCTGCACAGGCCAACCTATGAGCCCAGAAGAACTGATCGCCGGCAAACGGAATCACGATCGAAGGCACACCTGCTTGTGCAGCGGAATGTGATGTACCGGCGCCTCCATGATGAATCACCATAGACATCCGTGGGAAAAGCCAGGCATGCGACGTCTCTCCTACCGTGAAGAAGTTGGATGGTAGTTCCGTAGATACAATACCGCTCCAGCCAGGATAGAAGATTGCCCTTCGACCAGCTACAGCATCAATGACCACCGCAAGGAGCCTCCCTTTGTCAAACCCGCCCATGCTTCCGAACCCTATGTATATCGGCGGGGGACCATCAGCAATGAACTCAGCGAGATCGTCCTGAGGCGTCCACAGGCCCTCCGGGATACGCCATGCCCCACAGATCTGCCACTCAGCTGGCCAATCCTTTGGCTGCGGCACCAAATACCGCGAAACTCCATACATGACCGGATATCGCCGCCACATAGCACGACGGTTTGGCTGGCTGGCAATCTTGCGGCGCGCCTCATTCAAACTTCTGCGAAAGTGTCGCCACAGTAATCGGTTCACAGCGTGGTGACTGGCTAGGTTGAGCCACCCTGGCATCCGCCAAGGTCTGAGCAGGGGTGAGGCGAACTCTCTCGTTGGCGATATCGGCCAAAGGCCCAGCCCGATAGCCGGAATGTTCAGGCACTCTCCAACCGAGAGGCCGATATAGCTCGCAATTCCCGAAAAGAGAATGGCATCCGATGATCGCGCGTCCTTCAGAACGCACTCCATCCAAGCAGCCGTATTGGCGTTGGCGATCCGCGCAACGGCACGAGTCATCCGTTGAACTCCACCACCATCTTTCATCAGCCTTGAGAGCGCCGCATCCGGATCAGCTGCCTCCCGCATGTCTCCTGCCAGAGGCGTAGCCGCCACACCGAGAAGCTTTGCCGTCGAGAGCGTCGAACGATCAGCGAATAGATGAACGCTGTGACCGATCGCTATCAGCCCTCGGCACAACGCCACTATCGGTCGCGTATCTCCTTCGGTGCCGTACGTAACGACGGTGAAGCGCATGTCTATGAAGGCCTAACATTAAGTGGACAGCGAGACACCGTGTTTAAACACGGTATCTTTCCATCTAATCCACGGTCCGCTATTTCGCATAATATTAACGCCAGCGCGGAACCAACGCTGCTCGCTTCGAACTCCCCTTTGAAACAAGACGTTAGATCAACTTAGTTCGATCGTCCAGGCATTTCCCGGCAAATATATCGACGAACTCCGCAATAAGACACGGCGCGTCTGCTGCCCCCGCGGGCCACAATCGGGCTCATCGTCAACGCACGTGAAGGCGGATGATGAGCGAGTCAAAACGGCGATCTCCGTTCCTGGATCAAGTGCGGGCCGCCATTCGCGTACGTCACTACAGTCCACGAACCGAGAAGAGCTACATCGACTGGATCGTCCGCTACATCCGCTTCCATGGAATGCGCCATCCCAGAGACCTCGGGGAGCCGGAGGTCGCGGCCTTCCTTTCGCACTTGGCGATTCAGCGCGAGGTGACTTCCAGCACGCAAAATCAGGCGCTGAGCGCCCTCGTCTTTCTCTACCGAGCCGTGCTCGAGCGCCCCCTCGGGGGCATTCCCGGCATTGTGCGCGCAAAGCAGCCGCAACGGTTGCCCGTGGTCCTCACACAGCAAGAAGTCGCGCGCCTGCTCCGCTGCCTCGACACACCCTACTGGCTCCCCGCGTGTCTCATGTACGGATCCGGGCTGCGCCTTATGGAAGCCGTGCGGTTGCGCGTCAAGGACGTCGATTTCGATCATCGCGCGATCGTGGTCCGCGACGGCAAGGGCGGCAAGGATCGCGTCGTGACGCTACCGGACGAGTTGATCGAAGCGCTGCGCCGGCAAATCGAAGGCGTCAAGCTCGTGCACGGTAAGGACCTGGCTGACGGCTTTGGAGAAGTCGCGCTGCCCCGCGCCCTCGCGGTCAAATATCCGAATGCCGGACGGATGCTCGCTTGGCAGTACGTCTTTCCGGCCCGGACGCGCAGCGTCGATCCGCGCTCGGGCGTAACGCGCCGGCATCACATCGACGCGAGCGCCGTGCAGAGGGCCGTAAAGCATGCCATTCGGAAAGCGGGCATCGAGAAGCCCGCAAGCTGCCACACGTTGCGGCACTCGTTTGCGACCCATCTGCTCGAGCGCGGCATGGACATCCGCACGGTGCAGGAGCAGCTGGGTCACGAGGACGTGCGAACGACGCAGATCTACACCCATGTGCTGAAACGGGGCGGATCGGCGGTACTGAGCCCGCTTGGCCAGGTGCTAGGCTTGTCGAAGAAAGATTGAGGCGACGCGCATCGGCCCGACGGCTGAACGCGTTCGCTGCAAGCGGCGGCGTCAATCCGGGCGGAGGCGGCCCAACCCCTCGACTTTCGGACAAGGGCTTGCTGGCTGGTGCAATCCCTTACTCCACCGTCACCGACTTCGCCAAATTCCGCGGCTGATCCACATCGGTCCCCTTCAGCACGGCAACGTGATACGCGAGGAGCTGCATCGGCACGGTGTAGAGCACGGGCGCTTGAAGCCGTTCGGCGCGGACCGGCAGCCGCATGATGTGCGTGCTTTCGTCTTCGGCCAGCTCGATCTCCGGATCGGCGAAGACGTAGAGCTGCCCGCCGCGCGCCCTGACTTCCTGAAGGTTCGACTTCAGCTTCTCGAGCAGCTCGTTGTTCGGCGCGACGGCGATCACCGGCATCTCGTCGTCGACGAGCGCGAGCGGGCCGTGCTTCAGCTCGCCGGCGGCATACGCCTCGGCATGAATGTACGAGATTTCCTTGAGCTTCAGCGCGCCCTCCATCGCGACGGGATTCAGCGCGCCGCGGCCGAGGAACAGGGCGTGCTGCTTGTCGACGAAGGACTCGGCGAGCGCGGCGATCGGCCCGTCGAGCGCGAGCGTCCGCTCGACCAGCGCCGGAAGCTCCTCGAGCTGCTTCACGAGCGCGGCCTCGCGCTCGCTATCGAGGCCGTTGCGCTTGCCGAGCGCGATCGCGAGGAGGGCGAGCCCCGCGAGCTGCGTCGTGAACGCCTTCGTCGACGCGACGCCGATTTCGGGGCCGGCACGCGTCATCAGCACGAGATCGGATTCCCGGACGAGCGAGCTTTCCGGAACGTTGCAGATCGCGAGCGTGCCGAGGTAGCCGAGCTCCTGCGCCATCCGGAGCGCGGCGAGCGTGTCGGCGGTCTCGCCGGACTGCGAGATCGTGACGAACAACGTCTCCGTGGGCACGACGGGCCGGCGATACCGGTACTCGCTCGCGATCTCCACGCTGCAAGGCAGCCGCGTCAGCTCCTCGATCCAGTAACGCGCGATCATGCCCGCGTGGTAGCTCGTGCCGCAGGCGACGATGTGCACGCCGCGCACGGCATTTAGCACTTCGGCGGCCTCGAGGCCGAAGATCGCGTCGAGGACGCGCCCGCGGCTCATGCGCTCCTCGAGCGTGTTCGCGATCGCCGCCGGCTGCTCGTGAATCTCCTTCTGCATGAAATGCCGGAACCGTCCGCGCTCGACGGAGTCGGGCGTGAGATCGCTGTCGACGACCGGACGCTCGACGCGCTCGCCCGAGCGGTCGTAGATCTCGTAGCTCGTGCGCCGGATCACCGCGACGTCGCCTTCCTGGAGATAGACGAAGCGGCGGGTAACCGGCAGCAAGGCCGCGACGTCGGACGCAACGAAGTTCTCGTCGATGCCGAGGCCGATCACGACCGGGCAGCCGGCGCGCGCGGTCACGAGGCAATCCGGGTCGCGCGCGCTCATCACGACGAGCGCGTACGCGCCGTCGAGCTCGGCGACGGTGCGGCGCACGGCTTCGAGAAGATTGCCGGCGTCGGCCAGATGGTGGCGGACGCGATGCACGACGACCTCGGTATCGGTCTGCGACGTGAACTCGAAGCCGGCCGAGAGGAGCTCGGCCCTGAGCGCATCGTGGTTCTCGACGATGCCGTTGTGCACGACGGCGACATCGGAGCCCGAGATGTGCGGGTGCGCGTTGGCCTCGCTCGGCACGCCGTGCGTCGCCCAGCGGGTATGCGCGATACCGACGAAGGCGCGGAGCGGCTCGCGCTCGAGCGCCTCCCGCAGCGCCTCGACCTTCCCGAGCCGGCGCACGCGCCTGAGCTCGCGGCCCTCGACGACGGCGAGACCTGCCGAGTCGTAGCCGCGATACTCGAGCCGCTTGAGCCCCTCCATCAAGATCGGCGTCACGTTGCGTTCCGCAATCGCACCGACGATTCCGCACATGGCCGTTAGGACTCCTCCCGTCCGCGGCGCCGCTCAATCGCGGCGGCCGTTCTTCTCGCTTTCCGCTTCCTTCTCCGCGTGCGGATCCTTCTTGCGGGGACGCTTCCACCCCTGCACGGTGACCTGCTGCGAGCGTGCGAGCGTGAGCTCGCCCGGCGGGGCGTCCTTCGTGATCGTAGAGCCGGCGCCGATCGTCGCGTCCTCGCCGACGCAGACCGGCGCGACGAGCATGACGCCCGAGCCGATGAACGCGCGATCGCCGATCACGGTGCGGTGCTTTGCGGCGCCGTCGTAGTTGCAGGTGATCGTTCCGGCGCCGACGTTGACGGCGCTGCCGAGCGTCGTGTCCCCGATGTAGGTCAAATGATTGACCTTCGTCCCCTGATCGGCGCGGCTGTTCTTCACCTCGACGAAATTCCCGATCTTCACGCGATCCGCGAACGACGTGCCGGGCCGGATGCGGGCGAACGGTCCGATCTCGCAACGCGCGCCCGTTTCGAGCCCCTGCACGACGGTGTGCGGATGGACGAGCGATCCCGCGCCGATCGTCGCGTCGACAATCACGCTGTAGGCGCCGATGCGGGCGCCGTCCCCGAGCCGCACCCGCCCTTCGAACACGGCGCCGACGTCGATGAACACGTCGCGCCCGACCTCGAGCGTGCCGCGCACGTCGATCCGGTCGGGATCGGCGATCGTCGCGCCTTGCTCGAGGAGCGCACGCGCAATGCGGCGCTGGATCGCGCGCTCGGCGGCCGCGAGCTGCGCTTTGTCGTTCACGCCGAGGACCTCCGCGGCCTCCTCGACCGGGATGCCGGCGACGGTCCGGCCTTCGGCGACGGCCGCGGCGACGACGTCGGTCAGGTAGTACTCGCGCTGCGTGTTGTGGTTGCCGACACCGGCAAGCCATCGGCGCAGGTCCGCGGCGCCTGCCGCGAGCAGGCCGGTGTTGATTTCCCGTACGTCGCGCTCGCCGCCTGCGGCTTCCGCTTCCTCGACGATCCGCACGACCCGGCCTTCCGGATCACGCAGCACTCGGCCGTAGCCGGAGGGATCCTCGACCTGCGCGGTCAAGAAGGCCAGCCCCACGCCTTCGCGAAGGGCCGCATCGAGCCGGTTCAAGGTCGCCACGCCGACGAGCGGGACGTCGCCGCACAGCACGAGCACGACGTGATCGTCGGGGACCGCGGGCAGGGCCTGCGCGGCCGCGTGGCCGGTGCCGAGCTGCTCCGCCTGGAGACACCAGCGGAGGTCCGCATCCGCGAAGGCCTCGCGGACCTGCTCGCCGCCGTGGCCGTAAACGACGTAGATCGCCGCGGGGCCGAGAGCCCGCGCGGTGTCGAGCACGTGCGCGAGGAGGGGCCGGCCGGCGAGCGGCTGCAGCACCTTCGGCACGTCCGAATACATGCGCTTGCCCTGGCCCGCGGCCAGGACGATGACGGATACCGGCAACGAAGAATCCTCGACGAGTTAGTAGGGGCCGTTCCGCAGTCCGGGAACCTCCAATACTTCCCTGTCCGCCGCCCCGGCGCGCTCCTCGAAGGAACGTTCCGGAATGCACAATCTAAGGGTTATCCGGGATGCGACGCTAGGCCCGTAGGGGATGATACCGTCGCCGGGAAGCGACGCCGCCTAGCGGGTCACACGGCCGGGGCACGGGAGGCGGCGCAGCGGCGACCGCGGGAGACGTGCCGGCCGCCGAGGCACGCGCGCCGCCTGCGGGCGCGAGCCGGCCCGGCCGCGGCGTCGCGCCGCGCCGCGTCAGCTCGAGCGCTTGCCCTTCAGCTTCTGCGCGGCGCGGTAGCGGGCCTCGGCTTCGACCATCTCGCGCTGCGCCTGCTCGAGGTCGATCTCGCCCGTGCGGCCCTCGAGCGCCTGCCGCGCCCGCTCCCGGGCCTCGAGCGCCGCGGCCTCGTCGAGGTCCTCGGCCCGAAGGGCGCTGTCGGCGAGGACGGTCACGAGATGCGGCTGCACCTCGAGCACGCCGCCGGTGACGTAGAAGAATTTCTCCTCGCCTTCGCCGGTCTGCACGCGCACCTCGCCCGGCCTCAAGTCCGTCAACAGCGGCGCATGCCGGGGTGCGATCCCGACGTCGCCCATCTTGGCCGGCGCGAAGACCATTCGCGCCTCCCCGGAGTAGATCGCGCCCTCGGCGCTGACGATGTCGACGTGAATGGTCATGTGCTCGGGGCTCCTACGCCAGCGTCTTCGCGCGCTCCTCGGCTTCCTCGATCGTGCCGACCATGTAGAAGGCCTGCTCCGGCAGATGATCGTACTCGCCTTCGACGATCGCCTTGAAGCCGCGGATCGTATCCTTGAGCGGCACGTACTTGCCGGGCTGGCCGGTGAAGGTCTCGGCGACCGAGAACGGCTGCGACAGGAAGCGCTGGATCTTACGCGCGCGCTGCACGGTGAGCTTGTCGTCCTCGGAAAGCTCGTCCATGCCGAGGATCGCGATGATGTCCTGAAGCTCCTTGTAGCGCTGCAGCACGGCCTGCGCGCCGCGCGCCGTATCGTAGTGCTCTTGTCCGATCACGTTCGGGTCGAGGAGACGGCTCGTGGAGTCGAGCGGATCCACGGCCGGATAAATGCCAAGCTCGGCGATCTGCCGCGACAGCACGAGCGTCGCGTCGAGGTGCGCGAACGTCGTCGCCGGCGACGGGTCGGTCAGGTCGTCGGCGGGCACGTACACAGCCTGGAACGACGTGATCGAGCCCTTCTTCGTGGACGTGATGCGCTCCTGCAGCACGCCCATCTCCTCGGCCAAGGTCGGCTGATAGCCGACGGCGGACGGCATGCGGCCGAGAAGCGCCGAGACCTCCGTGCCGGCGAGGGTGTAACGATAGATGTTGTCGATGAACATCAGCACGTCGCGGCCCTCGTCGCGGAAGTACTCCGCCATCGTGAGGCCCGTGAGCGCGACGCGGAGCCGATTGCCCGGCGGCTCGTTCATCTGGCCGAACACGAGCGCGACCTTGTCGAGGACGCCCGCCTCCGTCATCTCGTGATAGAAGTCGTTGCCCTCGCGCGTGCGCTCGCCGACGCCCGCGAACACCGAGTAGCCGCCGTGCTCCTTCGCGATGTTGTTGATCAGCTCGAGCAGCGTGACGGTCTTGCCGACGCCGGCGCCGCCGAAGAGGCCGACCTTGCCGCCCTTCGCGATCGGCATGATCAGGTCGATGACCTTGATGCCGGTCTCGAGCAGCTCGGTCGTCGGCGCCTGCTCCTCGTAGCTCGGCGCCTCGCGGTGGATCGGCCAGCGCTCGTCGGCGTTGATCGGACCCTTGCCGTCGATCGACTCGCCGAGCACGTCCATGATGCGGCCGAGCGTCGGCGCGCCGACCGGCACCGAGATCGGCTCGCCGGTATTGGTCACGGCGAGCCCGCGGCGCAGCCCCTCGCTCGAGCCCATCGCGATGCAGCGGACGATGCCGTCGCCGAGCTGCTGCTGGACCTCGAGCGTCAGGTGGCGGTCGTCGAGCTTCAGCGCATCGTAGACCTTCGGGATCGAGTCGCGCGGGAATTCGACGTCGACGACGGCGCCGATCACCTGAACGATCGTGCCCTTTCCGGTTGCCGTGCTGGGCTGGGTTGCCGCAATAGCGCTCATCTCGAAACTTCCCTTTACTGTGAAACCGCTGCGGCGCCGCCGACGATCTCCGCGATCTCCTGCGTGATCGCGGCCTGGCGCGCCTTGTTGTATGCGAGCTGGAGCTGATCGATGAACTTCCCGGCGTTCTCCGTCGCCGCCTTCATCGCGACCATCTTCGCGGCCATCTCGCAGGCGACGTTCTCGACCGCCGCGCGGTAGACCTGCGACTCGATGTAGCGCGTGAGCACCCCGTCGAGGAGCTCGGCCGCGTTCGGCTCGTAGATGTAGTCCCAATGCTGCTGGAGAGAATCGGCATCCACCGGCTCGACCGGCAGCAGCGTCGTGATCTCCGGCCGCTGCGTCATCGTGTTGACGAACACGTTGTGGACGAGGAATAGGCGGTCGATCTGCCCCTGCTGATACGCGACGGTCATCGCCGTGATCGCGCCGATCAGATCCGCGACGCGCGGCACCTCGCCGAGGTGACTCGTGGCGGCGACGATGTTCGTCTGCAGCCGTCGGAAGAACGCGATGCCCTTCGCTCCGATGATGCAAAGATCGGCCTCGATCCCCTCGCGCTGCCACTTGCGAAGGTCGTTCACGATCACGCGGAACTCGTTGACGTTCAACGAGCCGGCGAGCCCGCGGTCCGTGCTGATGATGATGTAGCCGACGCGCTTGACGTCGCGGGTCACGAGGTAAGGGTGGCGGTAGTCCGGGTTCGCCTGGGACAGGTGCCCGATCACGGTGCGGATGTGCTCCGCGTAGGGGCGGGAGGCTTCCATGCGCTGCTGGGTGCGGCGCAGCTTCGAAGCCGCCACCATCTCCATGGCCTTCGTGATCTTCTGCGTGTTCTTCACGCTCGCGATCTTCGTGCGGATTTCCTTACCGCTCGCCATCTCGTTTCACCTTAAAAAAGGGTGTCTGACACCTTTTTTTGCCGACGCTACGGAAAAGGTGTCTGACACCTTTTATTTCTCGCTCAGTACGTGCCGGTGGTCTTGAAGCCTTCGACGACCCGGCGGAGCTCGGCCTCGATCTCGTCGTCGTAGTCGCCGGACTGGTTGATCCGGTCGAGCAGCGGCTTTGCGTTCGCGCGCGCGTAGGCGTGGAGCCCGGCCTCGAACGTCACGACCTTGCTCACCGGGATGTCGTCGAGGTAGCCGTTGTTCACGGCGAAGAGCGACAGCGCCATCTCGGCGACCGACAGCGGCGAATACTGCTTCTGTTTCATCAGCTCGGTGACGCGCTGGCCGCGCTCGAGCTGGCGGCGCGTGGCGGCGTCGAGGTCCGACGCGAACTGCGCGAAGGCCGCGAGCTCGCGGTACTGCGCGAGCGCGAGGCGCACACCGCCGCCGAGCTTCTTGATGATCTTCGTCTGCGCGGCGCCGCCGACGCGCGACACGGAGAGACCCGCGTTGATGGCCGGCCGGATGCCCGCGTTGAAGAGGTCCGTCTCGAGATAGATCTGGCCGTCGGTGATCGAGATCACGTTCGTCGGCACGAACGCCGAGACGTCGCCCGCCTGCGTCTCGATGATCGGCAGCGCCGTCAGCGACCCGGTCTTGCCCTTGACCTTGCCGTTCGTGACACGCTCGACATAGGCGGCGTTCACGCGCGACGCGCGCTCGAGCAGCCGCGAGTGCAGGTAGAAGACGTCGCCCGGATAGGCTTCGCGGCCGGGCGGACGGCGCAGAAGCAGTGACACCTGCCGGTACGCCCAGGCCTGCTTCGTCAGGTCGTCGTAGATGATCAGCGCGTCCTCGCCGCGGTCGCGGAAGTACTCGCCCATAGAGCAGCCGGCATACGGCGCGATGTACTGCATCGCCGCCGACTCGGACGCGCTCGCCGCGACGACGATCGTGTGCTCCATCGCGCCGTGCTCCTCGAGCTTGCGCACGACGTTCGCAACCGTGGAGTTCTTCTGCCCGATCGCGACATAGATGCACTTGATGCCGGTGCCGCGCTGATTGATCACGGTGTCGATCGCGACGGCGCTCTTGCCGGTCTGGCGGTCGCCGATGATCAGCTCGCGCTGGCCGCGGCCGATCGGCACCATCGAGTCGATGGACTTGAGGCCGGTTTGCACCGGCTGGCTCACGGACTGGCGCTCGATGACGCCCGGCGCAACCTTCTCGATCGGCGACGTCTCGGTGGCCGCGATCGGGCCCTTGCCGTCGATCGGGTTGCCGAGCGCGTCGACGACCCGCCCGAGGAGCGCCTCGCCGACGGGCACCTCGAGGATGCGCCCGGTGGTCTTGACCGTGTCGCCTTCCGAGATGTGCGTGTAGTCGCCCAGGACCACGGCGCCGACCGAGTCCTGCTCGAGGTTCAGCGCGAGCCCGACGCTCCCGCCGGGAAACTCGAGCATCTCGCCGTACTGCACGTCGGCGAGGCCGTGGATGCGCACGATGCCGTCGGTGAGCGCGATGATCGTGCCGACGTCGCGGGCTTCCGCGGTCGCCTCGAAATTCTGGATTCGCTGCCGGATGAGATCGCTGATCTCGGAAGCCTTGAGTGCTGCCATGTGTCGATCCTCTCAATCGATCAGCGTCTCGGCCAAGCGCTGGAGGCGCGTTCTGACCGAGCCGTCGATGACCATGTCTTCCGCCCGAATGATCGCGCCGCCGAGCAGCTTCTCGTCGACCTCGAGCTTCAATTCGACCTTGCGGCCGAGCCTGCGTTCGAGCGCCGCCGCGATCCTCTCCGCGATTTCCGGCTCGACGGAGGACGCGGACACGAGCGTGACCTCGATCTTGTTCTCCGCCTCGGACTTGAGCTCGTCGAACTGCTCCGCGATCGCGGGCAACGCGGACAACCGATCGTTCTCCGCGAGCAGCCGCAGGAAGCTCTTACCCTCGGGCGCGGCGAGGAGAGCCCCGTCCGCCACGGCGCCGGCAATGCTCGCAACGAGCTCCGCGCGCTGCTCGTCCGTCAGGGTAGGGCTCGACAGGACCCGCTCCGCGTCTTCGTTCGCGACGACGGACGCGGCCGCCGCGAGCGCCTGCGACCACTCCTCGAGCGCCCCTGCCTCGCGCGCGATGTCGAACGCCGCTCGTGCGTAAGGCCTCGCCACCGTGCCGTAGTCCGCCATCGTGCCGCCCGCGGACTACAGCTCGGCCGCGAGGCGGTCCAGCAGATCGCGGTGCGCCTGCGCGTCGATCTCGCGCGCGAGGATCCGCTCCGCGCCGGCGACGGCGATCGCCGCGACCTGCGCGCGCAGCTCGTCGCGCGCGCGGTTCATCTCGACCTCGATCTCGGCGCGCGCGCTCTCGAGCCGGCGCTGCTTCTCCGCTTCGCCCTCCGCCTTCGCGGACTCGACGATGTCGGCCGCGCGGGCGCTTGCCTGATCGACGATGCCGCGCGCCTGCTCGCGTGCCGCCGCGATGATCTTCTCCGCCTCGCTCTTCGCCCGCGCGAGATCGCTCTGTCCGCGCTCCGCGGCCGCGAGGCCGTCGGCGATCGCCACCTGCCGCGCCTCGATCGCGCCGATGATCGGCGGCCAGATGTACTTCATCGTGAACCACACGAAGAAGATCATCGCGATCGTCTGGCCGACGAAAGTCATGTTGATATCCACTCGCGTTCCCCTGCCTGGTCGCTTCGAAAGCGCCTTCCCGGAGCCGGGACCGTCAGAGGGCGCCCTGGAGCTGCCCGACGAACGGATTCGCGAATGCGAAGTACAGCGCGATGCCGACGCCGATCATCGCGACCGCGTCGAGCAGCGCGACGACCAGGAACATTTGGGTTCGGAGCATCGGAGCGAGCTCCGGCTGCCTGGCCGCGCCTTCGAGGAACCGGCCCCCCAGCAGGCCCATGCCGACACCCACTCCCAAGGCGCCGAGGCCGATCAGGATCGCCACCGAAATTGCGGTCATGCCAATCACGATATCCATCAGTCTCTCCAGTCCAGGATGATCTTGCTTCGAAAAATTTCTTCGCCGCCCGCGGCGCCCGTCAATGCTCCTGCTCGTGCGCCTGGCTGAGGTACACGATCGTCAGCATCATGAAGATGAAGGCCTGCAGGATGACGACCAGGATGTGGAACACCGCCCAGCCGAAATGGAGCGGGAGCTGGTACAGGCCGAGCAGGCCGATCAGAACGAAGAGCAGCTCGCCGGCGTACATGTTGCCGAAGAGTCGCAGCGACAGCGAGAGGGGACGCGCGAGGAACGAGACGAACTCGAGAACGAAATTGAACGCGATGATCAGCGGCGCGGCGATCAGGCCGATGCCCTTCGTCGGCGGCGGCAGCGGATGCATCGTGAAGTCCTTGACGAACCCTCCAGCTCCCTTGATTTTCAGTGAGTAATAGATCGTCAGCAGGAATACCCCGAAGGCCATCGCGGACGTGACGTTGACGTCCGCCGTCGGCACGACGCGCAGATACTCGACGTTGACCGCCGCCGCCGCCGTCGGCAGCCAGTCGATCGGAAGAAGGTCCATCAGGTTCATCAGGAAGATCCACACGAAGAGCGTGAGGGCAAGCGGCGCGATCAGCGCGTTGTTGCCGTGGAACGCGTCCTTCACGGAGGTGTCGACGAAACCGACGATCATCTCGATCGCGGTCTGGAGCTTCCCCGGTCGGCCGGCCGTCGCGTTCTTCGCGACCTTGCCGAAGAGCCAGATGAACACGACGCCGAGCAGCACGGCGAAGAACATCGAATCGACGTTGAGCGTCCAGAAGTTGCCGGCGCAGTCGTTCCATACCCACCGGCCGTCGGCTCGGCACACCTGCAGATTCGTCAGGTGGTGAGAGATGTAGTCCGTGGCGGTTTCCCCATGCCCGCCCGCGTGCGATTCGTCCATTGCTCAGCTCTTCGTCGTCGAGGGGCGCGCCGTGCCGCCGATGAGCAGCGCCCCGAACACCACCAACTGCGCGCCGATGAATCCGCCGAACACGGCGGGCACCGCCAACGGTCTTATGAACGCGAATATCACCCCGAACAGCAATGCCGTCAGAAGTAATTTGCCGATCTCGCCGATCCAGGCCGACCGCATCAGGCCGCGCGCGCCGCCGGCGCGCGGCTTCAGGAGCCTTGCAGCGAGAAACCCGTTTGGAACGACCGCGGTCATCCCGCCGAGCAGCGCGGATAGGGCGGCCACCTGATCCCACAGCGCCAAAAGTCCGGCCAACCCCAGGCTGGCGCCGGTCTGCAGGAGCAATGTCAGCAGCACGACGCGCCTGTCGTCGTTGAGCACGGGGCCTCTTGATTGCGCTAGATGCTGGCTTGTCGGCAAAAAGCCGCGGCGGAGCCGCGGCCCCCGTTCAGCCGCGGCATTGTAAGGAGTCGCCAGCGGCTATTCAACACGACGCGACCCGGAAACAGGGCCGGGCAAGAAGCGGTCGGCGGCCGTTTCCGCACCGGTGCGAGATGACCTCCGCGGGGCCCGGAAAAACGGCGGAAGATCCCGCCGTTTTCCGTTTTACCGAATATGCTCGACGATGCCGTCGAGCTCCTCGAGGCTGTGGTAGCGGATCGTGATGCGGCCGCCTCCGCGGCCGTGCTCGATCGTGACCGCCGCGCCGAGCTTTTCCGAGAGCTCGGACTCGAGGCGCCGCACGTTCGGGTCCTTCGCATGCCCGTTCGACGGCTTGCTCGACGTGCGCGACGCCTCGCCCAGCCGGCGGATCGCCTTCTCGGTCTCGCGGACGCTCCAGCCTTCCCGGCGGATCTTCTGCGCGAGCTCGAGCTGAACGGCCGGCGACGCGACGCCGAGCAACGCCCGCGCGTGCCCCATGTCGAGCTCGCGGCGCTCGAGCATCGTCCGCACGGGCTCGGGCAGCTCGAGGAGCCGCAGCAGGTTGCTGACCGTCACCCGCGATCGGCCGACCGCGTCGGCCGCCTGCGCGTGCGTCATGTTGAAGTCCTCGACGAGGCGCTTCAGCGAGCGGGCCTCCTCGAGCGGATTCAGGTCCTCGCGCTGGATGTTCTCGATCAGCGCGACGGCGACGGCCGCCTCGTCGGGGATATCCCGGACCACGGCCGGAACCTTCTCGAGCCCGGCGATCTGCGCGGCCCGCCAGCGGCGCTCCCCGGCGATGATCTCGTAGCGGGTCTCCCCGTTGCCGCCGGCGAGCGGCCGGACCACGATCGGCTGCACGATACCCTGCGCGCGGATGGACTCGGCGAGCTCGGCCAGCGTCTCCTCGCGCATGTCGATCCGCGGCTGGTAACGGCCGCGCTCGAGCAGGTCCACCGGGACCTCCCGCAACGCGTCGTCCGCGCGCGGTGCGCTTGCGGTGCTCTGAGCGGCGGTGCTGAGCAGCGCGTCGAGTCCTCGCCCGAGACTTCTTCGCTTCGCCATGCGCCCGAACTCCTCCGATTTCAACGCACGCCTGCCGGCGCCGCCCCTTCGCGGCGGTTGATCTCGCCGGCGAGCGCCAGATAGGCCAGCGCTCCCCGCGAGTACTTGTCGTGGAACAGCACGGCGCGACCGAAGCTCGGGGCTTCGGCGAGACGCACGTTGCGCGGAATGACGGTGCGGTAGACCCGCTCGCCGAAGTGGTCGATCAGCTGCGAGGACACCTCGTTCGCCAAATTGTTTCGCGGATCGAACATCGTCCGCAGGATGCCGTGAATCTCGAGCTTGGGATTCGCGCTCGCGCGTATCTGGTCGATGGTATCGATCAGCGCGGTGAGCCCTTCGAGCGCATAGTACTCGCATTGCATCGGAATCAACACGTGATCGGCGGCCGCCAGCGCGTTCACGGTCAGCATGTTGATCGCCGGGGGGCAGTCGATCAGCACGTAGTCGAAATCCGCAGCGGCGGGCTCGAGCGCGCGTCGCAGCCTGAATTCGCGGTCGGGGCGGGAGAGCAGCTCCACCTCGGCGGCGGTGAGCGACTGGTTGCTCGGCACGACCTCGAAGCCGCCCTCGGCCGGGCGCACGACCGCGTCGCGGATCGCGACCCCGTCGAGCAGCACGTCGCAAATCGTGCTTTCCACGCCGTTCTTGTTGATGCCCGATCCCATCGTGGCGTTCCCCTGGGGATCGAGGTCCACGAGCAGCACGCGGCGCTGCGTCGCGCAGAGCGACGCCGCGAGATTCACGCAGGTCGTCGTCTTGCCGACGCCGCCCTTCTGGTTAGCTACGGCAATCACCTTCGCCATCGTGTGGGTGCCCCCCGGGTTCGGTCAGATCCGCTCGAGCATCACGATGGCGCTGCGCCGCGCCGCGCCCGGCGCGTCGACCGCGATCGGCCGGACGCCGAGGCTCGCGGCGAGATCCCGCCACTCCCGCTCGAGCCGCGCGGCCGTCAGGAGCAGCAGGATCGTGCTCGGCGCGGTCAAGTGTCGTGTCATCGCGATGAGCTCGGCCGGCGGCGCCACCGCCCGGGCGAGCACGGTATCAAACGGCCGCTCGCAACGTAAGTCTTCGACCCGGCAATGCTCGATTTCGACGTTCGAAAGCCCGAGCTCGCCGACGACGTGACGCAGGAAGCGCACGCGCTTCGCGCGGCTCTCGACGAGCGTGAAGCGCCGGTCCGGCGCGACGATCGCGAGCGGCAGGCCGGGCAGGCCGGCCCCGGTGCCGACGTCGGCGATCCGCTCGCCGCGGAGCAGCGGCGCGAGATCGAGGCTCTCGATCAGGTGCCGCTCGACGAGCTCGTCGGCGTCGCGGATTCCGGTGAGGTTGTAGACGCGGTTCCATTTGACGAGCAGGTTGAGGAACGCCGTGAGCCGGCCGACCTCCGCCGCGCCGGCCGCGGCACCCGCGGCCGCGAGCGACCGGCCCACGCGGGACTCGTCGAGCGGGGCGTGCTGCATCGGCGGAGTATACGGGGGCCCGGGCGGCGCTCGTTCCCCGCGGGCGCGCTACGACGAACCCGCGACTCGAACGATCACGCGGCCGACGACGGCGCCGTCGAGGAGCGCGCGAAAGGCGCCCGGCAGCTCGTCGAGCGAGACCTCGCGGGCCGCGATGCGGTCGAGGTTCCGCGGCGCGTGCGCCGCGCCGAGCCGCGTCCAGAGGTCGGCGCGAAGCCCCGGCTCGATCGAGACCGAGTTGATGCCGAGCAGGCTCACGCCGCGGAGGATGAACGGCAGCACCGTCGTCGCGAGCGCGGCGCCGCCGGCGAGGCCGATCGACGCGATGTTGCCGTTCGCGCGGGTCGTGCGGATCAGCCATGCGAGGACATCGCCGCCGACGGCGTCGACGCCTCCGCCCCACGTCGCGGGCCCGAGCGGCTTGCCGGCGAGCTCGAGGCCGCGGCGATCGACGATGCGCGCGGCCCCGAGAGACTCGAGGTACGCGTGCGCGTCGGGCTTCCCGGTCAGCGCGACCGTCTCGTAGCCGCGGCCGCTCAGGAGATCGATCGCGATGCTGCCGACGCCGCCCGTCGCGCCGGTCACGAGTATCGGGCCGAGCGCGGGGTGCTGGCCGTTCCGCTCGAGCCGATGGATCGCGAGCGCCGCGGTCAGCCCGGCGGTGCCGATCGCCATTGCGCGCCGCGCGTCGAGTCCCGGCGGCATCGGCACGACCCAATCGCCGGGCACGCGGGCGATCTCGGCGTAGCCGCCGTCGTGCGTCTCGCCGAGGCCGCAGCCGCACACGAGCACCTCGTCGCCCGGCGCGAAGCGCGCGTCGTCGGACTCGAGCACGGTGCCGGCGAGATCGATGCCGCCGACGAGCGGAAACCGGCGCAGGATCGAGCCCGCGCCGGTCGCGGCGAGCGCATCCTTGTAGTTGATCGACGAATACGTGACGCGGATCACGACGTCGCCGGCGCCGAGATCGGCGAGCGTGAGGCGCTCGAGCGCCGCGCGGATCCCGCCGTTCGACTCGTGGATTCGGAAGGCGCGAAAGCTTTCGGTCATCGCCGCACTCCGCAGGGAAAGGCCCCGGCCGCAGGCGCCAGGGTACACCGCTCCCGACGAGAAGGGGTCTCCGGCCCGCTCGGCCGCGGGCCGGTGGCCGGCGCGAGCCGCTACATCTTGTCCGGCGTGTAGAGCCCGTCTTGGGCGGCGAAATACGCGGCGAGCTGCTCGATCGTTTCCGCGTCGAGCGACGAGGCCATCGGCCCCATCACGAGATCCTCGCGCGCGCCGCTCTTGTATTCGGCGAGCGCCTGCTCGAGGTACGACTCGTGCTGCCCGGCGAGATTCGGCCACTGGCTCGACTGCGCGATGCCGGCCGGCCCGTGGCACGGCGCGCACGTGGCCGACTTCTCCCGACCCGCGAGAATCTCCTCCGGAGACGCCCGCGAGATGCCCGACGTGTCGCCGTCGTCGAGGCTCGAGAGATAGGCCGCGATGTCGGCGATGTCCTGATCCGTGAGGTTCGCCGCCTGCGCCTGCATCGTCTGGTGGGAGCGCGAGCCGCGCCGGTAGCCCTGCAGCGCGACCTCGAGGTAATCGGCGTTCTGCCCGCCGAGCTTCGGCACGTGGTAGAACGGGTACGCGTTGTGATAGCCGGGGATCGCGTGGCAGCCGGCACAGGTCGCCGCAAGCTGCCTGCCGCGCTCCGGGTTGCCTTCGATCGTCAGCGGCGCGAGCGGGGGCAGAGGCGCCTTGGCGGCCGGCGCCTGCGCCTCGGTCGACGGCGCGAGCATGGCCAAAGCGAGCACCGCGAGAGCGCCCAGACCGGCGGACGCGCTAATCCTTGCGTGCGTGGACAATTTTGAAGACTCTCCGTGTCGTCGTGAGCTCCCGGGGCGCGCATGTTATCGGCAGCCCGCGGCTATTTCCAGTTCGGACTCTGCGTACGGCCCGAAAAAAAAGGTGTCTGACACGAAAAAAGGTGTCAGACACCTTGTTTTTCGCCGCACCTTATGTCCCCGCGAAAAATGGTGTCTGACACCTTTTTTCCCGCCACCTCCTCGGCACGGTGGCAGGCGACGAGGCTCCCGCCGACCGGGCGGAGCGCCGGCGCCTCGCGCGCGCAGCGCTCCGCCGCGTACCGGCACCGCGTCCGAAAGCGGCAGCCGGAAGGCGGATCGATCGGCGACGGCAAATCTCCGCTCAAGAGCTCGCGCCGCCGCGCGCGCTCGGCCCGCGGGTCGGGCAGCGGCACGGCGCTGATCAGCGCACGCGTGTACGGGTGGGCGGGGCGCTCGTAGAGCGCGTCCCGCGGAGCGAGCTCCATGACCGCGCCGAGGTACATGACCATCACGCGATGGCTGATGTGCCGGACGACGGCGAGGTCGTGCGCGATGAAGATCAGCGAGAGGCCGAGGTCGCGGCGCAGATCCATCAGCAGGTTCACGATCTGGGCCTGAATCGAGACGTCGAGCGCGCTCACGGGCTCGTCGCACACGATCAGCTTCGGCTTCAGGACCAGCGCGCGGGCAATGCCGATTCGCTGGCATTGCCCGCCGGAAAACTCGTGCGGGTAGCGGTTCAGCTCGCGGCCGCTCAAGCCGACTCGGCGCAGCACGTCGGCGACCTGCGCGCGCCTCTCCGCTTTGCTCAACTCCGGACGGTGAACCTCGAGCGGCTCGGCCACGATGTCCCCGACCGTCATCCGCGGGTTCAACGACGCGAGCGGGTCCTGAAAGACGACCTGGAGATCGCGCTTGAGCGGCCTGAGCTCCTTCTGCTCGAGGTCGGTCAGCGAGCGCCCGGCCATCCACACCGTGCCGCCGGTTGCCGGCGCGAGCCTCAGAATCGCACGCGCAAGCGTCGACTTGCCGCAGCCCGACTCTCCGACGATGCCGAGCGTCTCCCCGGGCGCGAGCGTCAGGTCCACGCCGTCGACGGCCTTCAACGTCGCGGGCCGCCCCCACCACCCGCGGGTGCGAACCGGGTAATGCACTCGCAGGCTCTCTACCTTCAGGAGCGCCGGGGCGTGGGGCGATCGCCCGCGATCGGCGGAGGCAGCCGCCGCCGGTCCGGCCGGCATCGACGGCGCCGCGTTCTCGGCAGGCTGCCCGGCAACGCGGTCGCCCGACGGGCCCGCCGCCTCGCCGCCGTTGCGGCCGACGGCGTCCGCGACGCTCGCGAGCCGCTCGACGCGGGCCCCGTCGAGCCGCGGGACGGCGCGGAGCAGCGCCTGCGTGTACGGGCGCTCGGGCCGGTAGAAGATGCGCTCGACGTCGCCTTGCTCCTCGAGCTCGCCGTCGTGCATGACGAGCACGCGGTCGGCGAGGCCCGCGACGACGCCGAGATCGTGCGTGATCAGGATGATCGCCGTACCGAAGCGGTCCTTCAGCTCGCGCATCAGCTCGAGGATCTGCGCCTGCACCGTGACGTCGAGCGCCGTCGTCGGCTCGTCCGCGATCAAGACCTGCGGACCGAGCAGCAGGCTCGCGGCGATCATGACGCGCTGGCGCATGCCGCCCGAAAGCTCGTGGGGGTACCGGCGCAGGCGGGCGCGCGCGTCCGGGATGCGCACCGCGTCGAGCATCTCGACGCAGCGCGCCCTCGCGGCCGCGGCCGACACGCGCTCGTGCGCGCGGAGCGCCTGCGTCATCTGGTCGCCGATCGTGAGGTACGGGTTCAGCGACGTCATCGGGTCCTGGAAGATCATCGAGATGCGGCGGCCGCGGATGCGCCGCAGCTGCCGGTCGTCGAGCCCGAGGAGCTCCTGCCCGTCGAAGATCGCCGAGCCTGTTGCGCGGCCGTTGTCGGCCAGCAAGCCGATCAACGCGAGCATGCTCTGGCTCTTGCCCGAGCCCGACTCGCCGACGATGCCGAGCGTCTCGCCCGCCGCGAGCGCGAACGTGAGGCCCTTGACCGCGTGCACGTCGCCGTCCGGCGTGTCGAACCGAACGTTCAGGTCCTTGACGTCGAGCAGCGCCATCAAGCCTCCGCAGCAAAAAAGGTGTCAGACACGATTTTCGGGAAAATGGTGTCTGACACCTTTTTTCTCAGCGGTCCTTCGGATCGAGGGCATCGCGCAGGCCGTCGCCGAGGAAGTTGAAGCAGAAGAGCGTCGTCGCGAGGAACACGGCCGGGAAGATCAGCATCCACGGCGCGCTCTCCATCTCCTCCGCGCCCTGCTTCACGAGCGCGCCCCACGACGTCATCGGCTCCTGCACGCCGAGGCCGAGAAAGCTCAGGAACGATTCCACGAGGATCACTTGCGGGATCGTCAGCGTCACGTAGACCGCGACGACGCCGAGCAGGTTCGGCACGATGTGCCGGCGGATCACGGCGAAGGTCGAGACGCCGAGGGCTTCCGCGGCCTCGACGAACTCCTTGTGCTTCAAGCTCAACGTCTGCCCGCGGACGATGCGCGCCATGTCGAGCCAGTTGATCGCGCCGATCGCGACGAAGATCAGCAGGATGTTGCGGCCGAAGAACACCATCAGCAGGATCACGAAGAACATGAACGGCATCGCGTACAGGATGTCGACGATGCGCATCATCACGTGGTCCACGCGCCCGCCGAAATAGCCCGCGGTCGCCCCGTAGCTCACGCCGATCAAGAGGCTCACGATCGTCGCGACGACGCCGACCAAAAGCGAGATCCGGCCGCCGTAGAGCGTGCGCACGAAGAGATCCCGGCCGAGCGTGTCCGTGCCGAAGACGTGCCCGGTCTCGAGGCTCGGCGCGATCGACGTGTTCGCCCAGTCCGTGAAGTCGTAAGCGTAGGGACTGAACAGCGGGCCGATCAGAACGAGGAGCGTCATGCCGGCGATGATCAGGCCGCCGGCGACGGCCGCACGGTTGCGGCGGAGCGTCCGCCACGCGTCGATCCACAAGCTCCGGCCCGGAACCTCCGGCTGCGCCGGCATTCTTTCGGCGATCTCGGCGCTCACGAGTACTTCACCTTCGGATCGAGCCACGCGTACGCGAGATCCACGAGGAAGTTCAGCAGGATGATCAGGATCCCGTAGAACACGACGACGCCCATCACGAGCGTGTAGTCGCGGTTCAGCGCGCCTTGCACGAAGAATCGGCCGATCCCCGGCACGCCGAAGATCTGCTCGATCACGACGGAACCCGTGATGACCGAGGCGGTGGCGGGGCCGAGATACGAGACCACGGGCAGCAGCGCCGGCTTCAGTGCGTGGTGAAGCAGGATCGTCCGCATCGGCAAGCCTTGCGCCTTCGCCGTCCGGACGAAATTGCTGCGCAGCACCTCGATCATGCTCGCGCGCGTGAGCCTTGCGATGTACGCGAGCTGCGGCAGCGCGAGCGCCGTGACCGGCAGGATCATGTTGCGAATCGCGCCGTCGCCGAGCCCCCCGGCGGGCAGCCACCCGAGATACACGGCGAAGACCAGGACGAGCACCGGCGCCATCACGAAGTTCGGGATCGAGATCCCGGTCATCGAGACCGACATGACCGCGTAGTCGGTCGGCGTGTTCTGCCGTAGCGCCGCGATGCTGCCGGCGCCGACGCCGAGCACGAACGCGAGGAGGATCGCCGTGCCGCCGAGCCGCAGCGACACGGGGAAGCCGGTGGCGATCAGCTCGGTGACGGTGAAATCACGGTACTGGAACGAAGGGCCGAAGTCGCCGCGAAGAATGCCGAAGAGATACCGCCCGAACTGGCGGTAGAGCGGCTCGTCGAAATGGTAGGCGGCGCGCAGGTTCGCCTCGATCTCCGGCGGCAGCGCGCGCTCCTGGTCGAACGGACCGCCCGGCGCCGTCCGGATCATGAAGAACGCGAGCGCGATCAGGACGAGCAGCGTCGGGATCGCGCCGAGGAAGCGGCGAAGCGAGTATCGAAGCACGTGCGGCGCCTAGTGCGCGAGGATCGAAAGGTCCTTCGTGTGGAAGTGGTCCATGATGTTCGCCTCGTAGCCGCGGACCCACGGTTTCACCATCCGTGCGGTAACGTAGTAGTAGATCGGGATCAACGGCATGTCGTCGAGCAGCACGCGCTCGGCTTCCTGCAGATATTCGGCGCGCTTCGCGAGATCCTGCTCGGCGGACGCGAGCTCGAGCAGATGGTCGTACTCGGGGTTCGCGTAGCCCGTGTTGTTCAGCCCGCTCGCGGAGTGCTGGACCTCGGCGAACGAGTAGGCGTCGTTGTAGTCGCCGATCCAGCCCGCGCGGAACACCTGCGTCTTGCGCTGGTTGCGCGTGTCGAGATAGACCTTCCATTCCTGGTTCACGAGAGTCGTCTCGACGCCGAGCACCTGCTTCCACATCGCGGCGACCGCCACCGCGATCCGCTTGTGGTCGTCCTGCGTGTTGTAGAGCAGCTCGACGCGCAGCGGATTCGCCGCCGAGTAGCCGGCCTGGGCGTAGAGCCGCTTCGCCTCGGTCTCGCGCTCCTCCTGCGTCCACGCGGCTTCCGGCATCTGCTGGCTCTCGTAGTTCGCAACGTTCGGCGGAATCCAGCCGTAGGCCGGGATCTCGCCGGCGGCCGTGACCTGCTGCGTGATGATGTCGCGGTCGATCGCGAGCGCGAGCGCGCGGCGAAGCGCCGGGGCGTCCTTGAACGGCGGTTTCGTCAGATTCAGCCCGTAGTAGTAGGTGCCGAGATACGGGGCGATCACGAGCTGATCGGCCAAGTTCTCGCGGATCCACGGCAGCTGCGCCTTCGGGATCGTATAGGTCATGTCGAGGCCGCCGGCGCGAAAACGCTGCAGCTCGGCCGCCTGGTTCTCCGTGGCGTAGTAGTACACCTCGTCGATCGTCGTCGACTCGTTATCCCAGTACAGCGGGTTGCGCACGAGCTTCACGTGCGACTGCACGACCCATTCGGCGAGGACGTACGCGCCGTTCGATACGAGGTTGCCCGGATTCGTGAACTCGTCGCCGAACTGCTCGACCGTCGGCCGATGCACGGGGTAGGTCGCCGAGTGCGCCAGAAGGCCGAGAAAATAGGGCGTCGCGTTGTCGAGCCGGATCTCGAGCGTGTGCGCGTCGAGGGCGCGGACGCCGAGCTCGCTCGGCGGCACGTCGCCCGCCGTGATCTCCTCCGCGTTCACGATCGGAGCGAGAACGAACGAGTACCGCGACAGCGTCGCCGGATCGGCGGAGCGTCGCAGGCTATAGACGAAATCTTCGGCCGTGACGGGATCGCCGTTCGACCAGCGCGCGTCGGCCCGGAGGTGGAACGTGTAAGTCTTGCCGTCTTCGCTGATCTCCCACGACTCCGCGACGCCCGGAATCAGATCTCCGTTCGGCGCCTCGTTCACGAGCCCTTCGAAGAGATCGCGGTCGATGTTCGCCTCGGACACGCCCTGGTTGCGGTGCGGATCGAGCGTTTGCGGGTCCGCGAGATTGCCGATGTGGATGACCTGCTCGGCGGCGAGCTCCGTCCCGCTCTCGCCCCCGATCAGGCCGATCGACGCCGCGGGTCCGCCCCCTTGCCCGCATCCGCCGAGCATCATCGCCGCGAGAGACCACCATGCCGCCGACTTCCTCATGCTCGTTCTCCGTTTTTTTCGATTCCCGCGTGGGAGCTTCCGGGCTCCTCGAGTCGCGGATCGGGCGCCGGCCGGCGCCCCGCGTCAGGCGCTCCGGCGCTGACGCCGCTTCAAATGAATCAGCAGCAGCGAGACCGCCGCCGGTGTGACGCCGGCGATCCGCGACGCCTGTCCGATGTCCACGGGGCGCACGCGCTCGAGCTTCTCGCGCACCTCGTTCGACAGCCCCCTCACGGCGCGGTAGTCGAAGTCCGCCGGCATCGGCGTCGACATCAGCCTCTGCTGGCGCTCGATCTCGCGGCCCTGCCGCTCGACGTAGCCCGCGTACCGCGCCTCGGTCTCGAGCGCGCGGGCGATCTGCTCGCGTTCCTCCGGCTCGAGCCGTGCCACGCAAGGCGACGGGCCGACCGGCCCGAGCGCGATCACGTCCTCGTAGCGGACCCCGTGGCGGCGCAGCAGGTCGGCCGCCTTCGTTTCGCGCCCGATCGCGAGCGGCTCGGCGCGGGGCTCGTCGTCGGCACGTATCGTGATGCCCGCGAGGCGGCTCCGCTCCGCGGCGATCGCCTCGCGCTTGGTCTCGAAGCGGCGCCAACGCTCGTCGTCGACGACGCCGAGCTCGCGCCCGACCGGCGTGAGGCGGACGTCGGCGTTGTCCTCCCGCAATGTCAGCCGATACTCCGCTCGGCTCGTGAACATCCGATACGGCTCCGGGGCGCCGCGCGTGATCAGGTCGTCGATCAGCACGCCGATGTACGCCTCGTCCCGCCGCGGCCACCACGGCTCACGATCGCGCACGCGGAGCGCCGCGTTGATGCCGGCGACGATACCTTGTGCCGCCGCCTCCTCGTAGCCGGTCGTGCCGTTGATCTGCCCCGCGAAGAAGAGCCCCTCGATCGCCTTCGTCTCGAGGCTCGGCCGCAGGTCGCGGGGATCGAAGAAGTCGTACTCGATCGCGTAGCCGGGCCGCGTGATATGCGCCCGCTCGAAGCCGGGAATGGAGCGCACGAGCGCGTGCTGCACGTCGAACGGCAGCGACGTCGAGATGCCGTTCGGATACACCTCGCGGGTGGTCAGGCCTTCGGGCTCGATGAAGATCTGGTGGCCGGCGCGGTCCGGAAAGCGCACGACCTTGTCCTCGATCGACGGGCAATAGCGGGGGCCGATGCCCTCGATCGCGCCGGTGAAGAGCGGCGAGCGATCGAGCGCGCCGCGAATGATCTCGTGCGTGCGCTCCGTCGTGCGCGTGATGTGGCAGGACACCTGCCGCGGATGGTCCGCGCGCCGGCCGATGAACGAGAAGACCGGCACGGGCTCGTCGCCCGGCTGCTCGACGAGCCCGTCGTAGTCGATCGTGCGCCCGTCGATCCGCGGCGGCGTCCCGGTCTTGAGCCGCCCGACCGCGAGACCGAGGTCGCGGAGACGGTGCGCGAGACGTGCGGCCGCCGGGTCTCCCGCCCGTCCGCCGGCATAGCTCGCCGGGCCGACGTGAATCTTGCCGTCGAGGAACGTGCCGACGGTCAGAACGACGGTCGGCGCGCATATCGTCAGCCCCATCTGCGTGACGACGCCGCGGACCCGGGTGGCGTCGATGACGAGATCGTCGATGGCCTGCTGGAGCACGGTCAGGTTCGGCCGGCTCTCGATCGCGGCGCGGATGGCCTGCCGGTACAGCACGCGGTCGGCCTGCGCGCGCGTCGCCCGGACGGCGGCGCCCTTGCTGGCGTTCAGGATCCTGAAATGAATCCCGGCGCGGTCCGCGGCCGCGGCCATCGCGCCGCCGAGCGCGTCGATCTCCTTCGCGAGGTGCCCCTTGCCGATCCCGCCGATCGACGGGTTGCAGCTCATCTGACCGATCGTCTCCACGTTCTGCGTGACGAGGAGGGTCTTCACGCCGATCCGCGCGGCCGCGAGCGCGGCTTCCGTGCCGGCATGACCGCCGCCGACGACGATGCAGTCGAAACGGTCCGGATAAGCGGTGGCGGGCGATTCTGGCATCGGCGCGATTCTACGGTACCGACCCCGGGATACGTGAATTTTCCCCGCCCTGCCGCGCCGAACGGCGACGCTGGTCCGATTCCGCGCACGAAGCTCGCGAAATTGCGGCTCGGCACCTGGCAAGTCGTTTGCGTTCCGGTCAACATGCGCCCGATGCGCTCGAAGGCTTGGAGACCGCGCTGTTCCGCGACGCGCGCCGTGCTGCCCGCGCTCGCCGCGGCGGCCGCAATCGCCGTCGGCGCGCTGCTGCCGGGCGGGGCGGAAGGGGCCCTCGACGAGTCGCGCTGCCGGCTCGAGGCTCCCGGCATGCCGGCGGTCCTCGCCTGGTGCAGCGAGCTCCGGGCGCCGCTCGATCCCGACCGGCCCGACCGCGGGACGATCCGGCTCTTCGTCGCGCGCGTGCCGGCGCTCGCGGCCGCGCCGCAACCGGACCCGCTCGTGCTGATCGCCGGCGGACCGGGACAGTCCGCGGTCGACCTTTACCTTCAAATGCGGCGGGCGTTCGAGCCGGCGCGCCGCGACCGGGACATCGTGCTGCTCGACCAGCGCGGGACGGGCCGCTCGGCGGAGGGCTTCCACTGCGACTTGACGGAAGCCGCGGCGTTCGACGCCGGCGGCGCGGAGGAGCTCCGGGCGGTGATCGAGGACTGCCTGGACGTGCTCGAGGCCGATCCGCGCCTGTTCACGACCTCGCTCGCGGTCGCCGATCTCGATGCGCTGCGCGCGGCGTTGGGCGCGGAACGGTGGAACCTTTATGCGATCTCTTACGGGACGCGCGTCGCGCAGCATTATGCGCGGCGCTTCCCGGAGCGCGTGCGCGCGATGATACTCGACGGCGTCGTCCCGGCGACGCTCGCGCTCGGCCCGAACATCGCGACCGACGCGCAGGCCGCGCTCGACGCGATCTTCGAACGCTGCGAGGCGCAGCCCGCCTGCGCGGCCCGCTATCCGGACCTCGCGACGCAGTTCGAAGGGCTGCGGCTGCGGCTCGCGGCCGGGCCGGTCTCGATCGACGTCGCGAATCCCGCGACCGGGAAAGTCGAGACGCGGCTCTTCTCCGCGGGCGACTTCGCCGGCGTCGTCCGGCTCATGAGCTACTCGGCACCGACCGCGTCCCTGCTGCCGCTCGCGGTGAGCCAGGGCTACCGCGGCGACTACACGCTCCTCGCCGCGCAGGTCGACATCCTCACCGGCGATCTCGCGGCGACGATCAGCATGCCGATGCACAACTCCGTCGTCTGCACGGAGGACGTGCCGTTCTATCCGCATCGGCCGAAATCCGCGTTCGAGAGCGCGTATCTCGGCTCGAGCATCGTCGACGCGCTCGAGACGATCTGCGAGGTGTGGCCCGCGGGTGTGCTCGATCCGGATCTCAAGGCGCCGCTCGAGTTTGCGGGACCGGCGCTGCTCTTGTCGGGCGGCAACGACCCGGTCACGCCGCCCGCGTACGCTGCCCGCGCGATCGCGGACGGGCTGCGCAACGCGAGGCACCTGATCGTGCCCGGCCAGGGTCACGGCATGGCCGGCATCGGGTGCGCCCCGCGCCTGATCGCGGACTTCCTGGAGATGCCGTCCCCCGAGGCCCTCGATTCGGGGTGCCTCGAAGCGGAGCCGCCGACGCCGTTCTTTCTGTCGACGGCGGGCCCGGCCCCTTGATCCGATCCCGCACGCCGCGCACACCTCGATGATCGAAGTCACGGGACTCGGCAAGCGCTTCGGCGCAGTGCGCGCGCTCGACGACGTCGGCTTCACGGCCCGCGACGGCCGCATCACCGGGCTGCTCGGCCCGAACGGCGCCGGCAAGTCCACGTGCCTCAGGATTCTCTCGACCGTGATCTGGCCCGACGAAGGCAGCGCGCGGATCGGCGGCATCGACGTCGTCGCCGAGCCGCTCCGCGCGCGCCGGATCATCGGCGTGCTGCCGCATGGGGCGGGCCTCTACCCGCACCTCACGGCCCGCGAGAACATCGCGTATTACGCGCGGCTGCACGGGCTCGGCCGTCGCAAAGCGGCCGCGCGCGTCGACGAGCTGGTCGAGCGGCTCGGGCTTTCGGACGTCGCGGACCGGCATGCGAAGGGCTTCTCGCAGGGCGAGCGGACGAAGGTCGCGCTCGCGCGGGCGCTCGTGCACGCACCGCGGCACATCCTCCTCGACGAGCCGACGAGCGGGCTCGACGTGATGGCCGCGCGGCACCTTCGCGACTGGCTCCGGGCGTTGCGCAACGACGGCTGCTGCGTGCTGCTGTCGAGCCACGTGATGCAAGAGGTCGCGGCACTCGTCGACGATCTCGTGATCATCGCGGGCGGCGCGATCGCGGCGCGGGGCACGCCGGACGAGCTCGCGGCCCGCTATCCGGGCCGCGATCTCGAGGAGATTTTCATCGAGGCCGTCCAGGGTGCGGCGCGATGAGGGCGGTGCTCACGGTCTGCCTGAAGGAGCTTCTCGACAACGCGCGCGATCGGCGCACGCTGCTCTCGGCCTTCGTCTTCGGGCCGCTGCTCGGACCGCTGCTCTTCGCCGTGCTCGTCAACGTGATGGTGTCGCAAACCGTCTCGACCGCCGAGGAGCCGGTCGAGATCCCGATCGTCGGCGCCGCGAAGGCGCCGAACCTCGTCGACTATCTCGAGGCGCGCGGGATACGGGCGGCGCCGGCGCCGGAAATCGCGGGACTCGACGCGGCGATCGAAGCGGTGGAGAGCGGCCGCCGCGACGCCGTTCTGCTGATCGCGCCGGACTTCGCCGAGCAGTTCACGTCGGGCGGCACCGCCCGCGTCACGCTGCTCTACGACGAGTCGAACACGGGAGCGGCGGCGGACGTCCGGCGCGTGCGCGCGGCCGTCTCGAGCTACGCGCAGCAGATCGGCACGCTGAAGCTGATCGCCCGCGGCGTCGATCCGGACGTCCTGACGAGCGTGACGCTCGACGAGCTCGACCTCTCGACGGCGGCCGGGCGCTCGGTCGTGCTGCTCGGCATGCTGACCTACTTCCTGCTGCTCGCGACCCTGATGGGCGGCTTCTACGTCGCGATCGACAGCACGGCCGGCGAGCGCGAGCGGCGCTCGCTCGAGCCCTTGCTGACGACGCCGGTGCCTCGGTCGAGCCTGATGCTCGGCAAGATGGCCGCGACCGTCTGCTACATGCTGATCGGCCTCGTCCTGACGCTTGCGGCGTTCACGCTCGCGCTCCGCTTCGCGCCGCTCGAAGCCATCGGCATGAGCTCGGGATTCGACGCCCGCGCCGCGCTCGCCGCGTTCGGGATCCTGTTGCCGTTCGCGCCGCTCGGCGCGGCGCTGATGACGCTCGTCGCGTCGTTCACGAAGAGCTACCGGGAAGCGCAAACGTACCTCACGCTCGTTCTCCTCGTGCCGACTCTGCCGCTCGTCTTCGCGACGATGCTGAACGTGCAGCCGAGCGACGCGCTGATGTGGATCCCGAGCCTGAGCCAGCACCTCTTGATCACGTCGCTGATCCGGCAGGACCCGATCGCGGCCGCCCATGCGGTGCAATCCGCGTCGTCGACGCTGATCGCCGCTGCGCTCCTCGGGCTCGCGGCGGCGCGGCTCTACGAGCGCGAGGCGCTCCTCGGCTGAGCACGCGGACGCCGCGCCTGGAGCGTCATTTGCCGATGCAGAACCGCGAGAAGATCTCGCCGAGGAGATCGTCGCTCGTGTACGCGCCCGTGACCTCGCTGAGCGCGGTCTGCGCCGCGCGCAGCTCCTCGGCGCCGAGCTCGGGCGCGCGGGCGAGCTCTTCGGCGGCGACCCGAAGGTGCGCGGCGGCGCGCTCGAGCGCGTCGAGATGCCGGCGGCGCGCGCTGAACGTTCCGGCCGCATCGCCGCTCCAGCCGGCAACCGCTTGCAGGTGACGCACGAGGAGCTCGAGCCCGTCGCCGGTAAGCGCCGAGAGCCGTATCGCGGGCCGGCCGTCATGGTCGAGCAGCGCCGCCGGCTCCGCGACGAGATCGGCCTTGTTCAGGACGAGCGTGATGCGCGGATCGTCGCCGAGGGACGCTCGCGCGGCGTGCGCGGCGCATTCCGCGCCTTCGCGCACGTCCGTGACCCACAGGACCAGATCGGCACGCTCGAGCTCGCGCCGGGCGCGCTTCACGCCTTCGGCCTCGACGAGGTCGTGCGCCTCGCGCAGGCCCGCCGTGTCGACCAGGGTCACCGGCAGGCCTTCGAGCGACAGCTGCTCGCGCAGCGGGTCGCGGGTCGTGCCGGGCACGTGTGTGACGATCGCGGCCTCGTAGCCCGCGAGCCGGTTCATCAGGCTCGACTTCCCGGCGTTCGGCGGCCCGGCGAGGACCGCGCAGAGCCCGTCGCGCAGCACCCGCCCCTGCGCGGCTTGCGCGCGGAGCCCGTCGAGGCGCTCGAGCAAAGCGCCGAGGCGCTGCTCGAGCGCCTCCGCGGCCTCCGTCGCGAGCTCCTCCTCGGGGAAATCGAGGCACGCCTCGACGTGCATCCGCACCGCGGTGAGCTCCGCCTGAATGCCGTCGACGGCCGCCGAGAAGCGACCGTCCAGGGACCGCAGCGCGGCCCGCGCGGCCGCGCGCGACCCGCTCTCGATCAGATCCGCCACCGCCTCGGCCTGCGCGAGATCGAGCTTGTCGTTCAAGAACGCGCGGAGCGTGAACTCGCCCGGCTGCGCCGGGCGCGCGCCGAGCGCGTGCAGGGTCTCGAGCAGCCAATCGGTGACGACCGCGCCGCCGTGGCAGTGAAGCTCGACGACGTCCTCGCCCGTATATGAGGCCGGCGCGGGAAACGCGATCACGAGACCGCGGTCGATCGGCGTCCCGTCGGCCGCGGCGAAGCGGCAAAGCTCGGCGCGGCGCGGGCGGGGACGGCGCCCGATCACGCGCTCGGCGATCGCCGTGGCGTCGGGGCCGGAGAGTCGAACGACGGCCACGGCGGCTCGGCCCGGAGGGGTCGCGAGCGCGGCGATCGTGTCCCGCGGCGGATCCATTCGGGGGTCTCGCGTCACTGCGCTTCGCGAAGCGCGCGCGGTGCCCGCCGAGCGGTGGCGGCCCGGCACCGTGCCGGCGCACGCGGCCGCGGCCGCATCAGGCCTCCCGGGCGACGACCTGGTTGATCCGCCACTGCTGCGCGATCGACACGAGCGTGTTCGTGAGCCAGTACAGCACGAGGCCGGACGGGAAGAACGAGAAGAACACGGTGAAGGCGATCGGCATGATCTGCATCACGCGCGCCTGAACCGGATCCGGCGGCGCCGGGTTCAAGCGCTGCTGCAGGAACATCGCCGCGCCCATCAGCAACGGCAGCACGAAGTACGGGTCGCGTGCGGAGAGATCGTTGATCCATAGCAGGAACGGCGCCTGCCGCATCTCGACGCTCTCGATCAGCACCCAGTAGTACGCGAAGAAGAAGGGCATCTGCACCAGGATCGGCAAACATCCCGCGGCCGGATTGATCTTCTCGCGCTTGTAGAGCTCCATCATCGCCCGGCTCAACGCCTGGCGGTCGTCCTTGTAGCGCTCTTGAAGCGCCTTCATCCGCGGCGCGACCCTGCGCATCTTCGCCATCGACCGCCCGCTCGCTTCGGTCAGCTTGTAGAACGCGAGCTTGATCAGCAGCGTCATGATGACGATCGACCAGCCCCAGTTGCCGACGACGTCGTGGATGTGCGAGAGCGCCCAGAACAGCGGCTGGGCGAGAATCGTAAGCCGGCCGTAGTCGACGGTGAGCTCGAGCTCGTCGGCCGTGTCCCGCAGCTCGTCTTGCAGCTTCGGGCCGACGAAGAGCTCGAACGGGATGCGGTGCTGCGCTCCCGGCGCGATCTCTTGGATCGGGCCGACCGCGCTCAGCACGTATCGGCCGTCGGGTGCGGTCGCACTGTATTTGAATGTCGCATCGGGCGGCGGAACGATCGCCGCGAGGAAGTGATGCTGGATGCCGGCAAGCCAGCCGCCGGCAACCTGCTGCATGAGGGGTTCCTCGGCGAGGCTCTCGACGTCGAGCTTCTGGTATTGATCGCCGTCGTAGAGCACCGGCCCGGTGAACGAGTAGCTGTCGATCGACCTGAACGAGCGCTCGACCGGATGGTGGCGGCGCACCATCTGCGCATACGCGGCCCCGCGCCACGCCGCATCGCTCTCGTTCGTGACGACGAGCTCCAGGTCGACGTGATATCGCCCGCGGTGGAACGTGTAGATCTTGCGCGCCGACACGGGCCCGCCGCCGACCCATTCGAGCGTGACGACGAGCTCGTCCTGCCCCGGAGCGAGCTCGTACGAGTCGCGGTCGGCGCGGAACCGCGCACGGTGATTCGGCTCGGGTCCGCCGGTTGCGCTGCGCAGCCCCGTCTGCAGCACCCAGAGCGTGTCCGGCGCGTAGTCGAGGAGCCGAACGAGCTTGTCGGGCTCGTCCTTGTGCACGGGGTAATCGAGAAGGTCGGCGCGCACGAGGCTGCCGCCTTCCGGATCGATCACGACGTCGAGCACGTCCGTGCGAACCCGGATCGGCATGCTCGGCGCCGCATCGGGCGCGGCGGCTGCCGAAGACGACGCGGCGCCGGCGGAGGCGCCGTCCTCGAGCTCGGGGAGGAGATCAGCGCCGTCGCCTTGGCCCGCACCCTCGCTTTCCGCGGTCGGGGCCTCCGGCGCTTCGACGCCGGCCGGCGGGGCGGCAGCGGGCGCCGGGGCGCGGTCCGCGACCCATGCGCTGTAGTTCAGCCACACCATCGCGACCAGCGCGAGCCAGAGGAACAGCCGGGTGTTGTCCATCATGGCCGCGATCCTCCGGCGCGCCGCCCGATGCGCGCGAACAACGCGTCGAGGCTCGCCCGCAGCGCCGCGGACGACGCAGCGGCGGCGCCGGGACGGGCCAGCACGACGAAGTCCATCGCGGGGAGGTCCGTCTGGTGACGGAACGACTCGCGCGCGATGCGTTTCAACCTGTTTCTGTCCACTGCCCGCCTGGCGGCTTTGCGTGAAATCGCTAATCCTAGCCGAGCCGCGCCGACTTCGTTCGGCCGTGCGAGGACCGTGAAAAGGCGGTCGGACGATCGTACCGGATCAGCGAAGACCCGGCCGAACTCCTTCGAGCCGTGCAGGCGTCTTTGCGACGGGAGCCCTTTATCCGGGCGTGTCAATTCCGAGCAAGGCGCCGGCTCACGAAGGCGTCAGTCGCGCCCTTCCTTTCGCGCGGCGATTCTTCAGCACGGCACGTCCAGCCCGCGTCGCCATCCTCGCGCGGAACCCATGAGTACGCTTGCGGCGCAGCTTGCTCGGTTGAAAGGTCCTCTTCATGGCGGTTCCGCGTCTCTATTTCCGGACGAAAATGGATGACAAACAAAGGGATAGGAGGGCCGTGGAGAACGCGGAACTTTACGCGCGCGGCGCACGGCTGTCAATAGCGGCGACGCTCCGGCCGCTGTGGATAACCGTCGGTCGGCGTATTAGACTCGCTGTTCCGCGGGCGACGCCCACCCTCGACTCTAAGCTTTCAAGAACCACCGTGGCAGATCATTCGGCGGCGCTCTCGTCCCTGTGGAAACAGTGCGTCGGAGCGTTGTCGGCCGACCTTTCGGAGCAGCAGCTCAACACGTGGATACGGCCGTTGCAGCCGGTCGGCGACGGCGATGGCGTCGTCAAGCTGCTCGCGCCGAATCGGTTCGTCGTGGACTGGGTGCAAGCGCACTGTCTCGATCGCATCCGCGCGTGGTGGAACGAGCACGGCGGCACCCGCACGGTGCTGCTCGAGGTCGGAACGCGCCGTCGGCCGGCGCCCGCCGTGCCGGCCACGGAGCACGAGCCGCGTGCCCCCGCGCATGGGCTCGGCAGCCGGCTGAACGCAGGCTTCACGTTCGAGAGCTTCGTCGAAGGCAAGAGCAATCAGCTTGCCCGCGCGGCGGCCGTGCAGGTGGGGCAGAACCCGGGCACCGCGTACAATCCTCTGTTCATCTACGGCGGCGTCGGCCTCGGCAAGACGCACCTGATGCACGCGATCGGCAACGCGATTCTGCAGCGCGACGTCGGCGCGAAAGTCGCGTACATCCACTCCGAGCGATTCGTCGGCGACATGGTGCGCGGTCTCCAGCACAACACGATCGCGGACTTCAAGCGGACGTACCGCTCGCTCGACACGCTGCTGATCGACGACATCCAGTTCTTCGCCGGCAAGGAGCGGTCACAGGAGGAATTTTTCCACACGTTCAACGCGTTGCTGGAAGGGCAGCGGCAGATCGTTCTGACCTGTGACCGCTATCCGAAGGAAGTGTCCGGTCTCGAGGAACGGCTCAAGTCGCGCTTCGGATGGGGCCTGACCGTCGCGATCGAGCCGCCGGAGCTCGAGACGAGCGTCGCGATTCTGATGAGCAAAGCCGCCGCCGAGCAGGAGACGCTGCCCGAAGAGGTCGCGTTCTTCATCGCGCAGCGGATTCGCTCGAACGTGCGCGAGCTCGAAGGGGCGCTGCGCCGCGTGATCGCCAACGCCCGCTTCACCGGTCAGCCGATCACGCTCGAGTTCGCGAAAGAAGCGCTTCGCGACCTTTTGGCGCTTCAGGACAAGCTGGTAACGGTGGAGAATATCCAGAAGGCCGTGGCGGGCTACTTCAAGATTCGGGTCTCGGATCTCCTCTCGAAGCGGCGCAGCCGCTCGATCGCCCGGCCGCGGCAAATCGCGATGGCGCTCGCGAAGGAGCTGACGACGCACAGCCTTCCAGAAATCGGCGATGCCTTCGGCGGTCGCGATCACACCACGGTCCTGCATGCCTGCCGCCGGGTGAAGGCGCTCCGCGAGACGGAGACCCGAGTCGCCGAGGACTACAACAACCTCTTGAGAACACTGACCAGCTGACGTGGGAAAGCTGTGGACAACTCGCGGTCCGAATTTCGCACACAGTCTATGCACAGGCGCGGGCATCCTTGTGCACACGGGTGCTCTTGTCGCAATAGATTGTTTTTATTGGTCTTTTTACAGTTCTCCAGCATTTTGCCGGGGCTCTAGTAGACATCGAAGAAATATAAACAGGTAAATCAGAAATGAAGTTCAGCGCACCACGAGAGACGCTACTCGGGCCCCTGCAAGCCGTGATCGGGGTCGTCGAGCGACGGCAAACGATGCCGATCCTGAGCAACGTGCTGCTGGTCGTGCGAGACGGCGTGCTGAGCGTCACGGCTACCGATCTCGAGGTCGAGCTCGTGGCCGAAGCGAGCGTCGACGACGCGTCGCCCGGGGAGATCACCGTGCCGGGGCGAAAGCTCCACGACATCGTCCGGGCGCTGCCGGACGGCGTTCGGGCCGAGGTCGCGCTGAGCGGCGAGAAGGTCACCGTGAAGGCCGGGCGAAGCCGGTTCACGCTGTCGACGCTGCGGGCCGGCGACTTTCCGACGGTCGACGACGTCGCCGCGCAGCAGAGCCTCGACGTTGGCGCGAAGGACTTGAAGCGGCTGCTCGAGAAGACGCACTTTTCGATGGCGCAGCAGGACGTGCGGTACTACCTGAACGGGCTGCTGCTCGAGACCGACGGCGGCTTCCTCCGCGGCGTCGCCACCGACGGACATCGGCTCGCGCTCGCCCAGATCGAGCTCGAGGAGCCGGCAGCGCAGAACGAGCAACAGATCGTGCCGCGCAAGGGCGTGCTCGAGCTCAATCGCCTTCTCGGGGACGAAGGCCGGGTCCGGCTCGCGCTGGGACGAAACCACGTGCGGGTCGTCGTGGACGGGCTGCGGCTCACATCGAAGCTGATCGACGGCCGCTTTCCCGACTATAGCCGCGTGATTCCGCGCAGCCCCGAGAACGTGATGACGGCCGACCGGCAGCTGCTCCGCCAGGCGCTCCAGCGCGCAGCGATTCTGTCGAACGAGAAGTACCGCGGCGTGCGGCTTCAGCTCGACGAGAACAGCGTCGTCGTGCAAGCGAACAATCCGGAGCAGGAAGAGGCGGTCGAGAGCCTCGAGGTGGAGTATGCCGGGAAGGCGATGGAGATCGGCTTCAACGTGAACTACCTGCTCGATGCCCTCGGAGCGGTCGACGGCGAGCGCGTGCGCATCGGCGTCACGGACGCGAACTCGAGCTGTCTGATCACCGGCGACGACGAGACGACGAAGTTCGTCGTGATGCCGATGCGTCTTTGACCAAGCGGCGCGCTTCCTCCGGTCCGGCGGCCCGGCAGCGGGGCAGCGCCCGCGCTTCGACGGCATCCGTAGCGGGAGACGCTCCGCCGAGGCAACCTGGATCGAGGAAATGACCCGCCTTGCAACCTGACGGAGTCGGCCGTCATCGAGTAGCGTCGGTGCACCGGCGACGCGCGTGGCCCAGGCGGCCGCTGCCGCGCTCCGCCCGGGCAGCGTGCCACGACGTTGGAGGAATCCCGCGGCGGCTCCGCGGTCGCGGCGCGCGGAGGGACGGAAGCCACTGAGCCGCGGACCGGAATTCCGAATGGCCGACTCGACACTCCTTCCGGCTTTGCTCCCCGAGCAGCGGCCCCGAGCGCGCCGCGCGGCCGGCTGATCGGGCTTCCAGTCGTGCCGCTCGAACGGATCCGGGTCGACGGGCTGCGCATCCTGAAGGATGTGGACTGCCGGCTGCACCCGGAGCGGAACTACTTTTTTGGCCCGAACGGCGCGGGCAAGACAAGCCTCCTCGAGGCGATCTATTTGCTCGGTCGCGGCCGGTCGTTCCGTACACGGCAGAGCCGCCGGCTCGTGCAGCACGGACGGGAGAGCCTGTCGGTTTACGCCGAGCACCGGGGCGCGGCGGGAGACGTGCAACGGATCGGCGTCGGTGTCGGACCGGACGGGCTCGAGTATCGAATCGACCGCCGGGCGGGCGTCGGCGTCACTGACGTCGCCAGACGGGTGCGCGTCGACGTGATCGACCCGAGCCTGCACAAGCTCGTCGAAGGCGGTCCCAGCGAGCGCCGCCGCTTCATCGACTGGGGCGTGTTCCACGTGGAACCTTCCTACCTCGACGCGTGGAAGCGGTACCGACGCGTTTTGGGGCAGCGGAATGCAGCGCTGAAGGCGCAGGCCGGGACCGAGCAGCTCGCGACGTGGAATCGAGCGTTGATCGACGCGGGCGAGGTCGTGCATCGCGCCCGGGAGGAATACGTCGAAAGGCTGGCGAGGGCCGTGACGGAGGTCGGCGGCCGCCTGCTCGGCTCGAGGCTCGAGATCACGTATCGGCCCGGGTGGCGCCTAGGCCTCGGCTTCGCCGAGGCGCTCGCGGAGGCGGGCGAGCGGGATCGGGCGTTCGGCCACACGCAGGTGGGTCCGCACCGCGCGGACCTGGTCGTCTCGGTCGACGGCGTCCCGGCCGCCGACGAGGCCTCGCGCGGGCAGCAGAAGCTGGTCGCAGCCGCGCTGATCGCGGCGCAGATTCGCGAGACGCACCGCGCGGCGAAGGCAGATGTGGTCCTGCTCGTCGACGACCCCGCCGCGGAGCTCGATCGTCACGCGCTCGGCCGGCTGGTCACCGAGATCGAAGCGCTGCCCTGCCAGCTCGTGATCACGGGGCTGTCACCCGAGGGGCTGCCGGTCGAGGCCGGGTGCCCGGTGTTCCACGTGGAACAGGGGAGGGTCGAGCGATGCTATAATGAGTCGATTTAGCTCAAGATCTGCAACCGATGAGTCAGAGCGAGTACACGTCCAAGAATATCAAGGTCTTAAAGGGGCTCGAAGCGGTCCGAAAGCGGCCGGGAATGTACATCGGCGACACCGACGATGGCACCGGCCTGCACCACATGGTTTTCGAGGTCGTCGACAACTCCATCGACGAGGCGCTGGCCGGTTACTGCACCGAAATCGCCGTGACGATCCATCCGGACGAGTCGATCACGGTCACGGATAACGGACGAGGGATCCCGGTCGACATCCACCCGGACGAAGGGCGTTCCGCCGCCGAAGTCATCATGACGGTCCTCCACGCGGGCGGCAAGTTCGACGACAACTCCTACAAGGTCTCTGGCGGCCTGCACGGCGTCGGCGTGTCCGTCGTGAACGCGCTGTCCGAGTCGCTCGTTCTGACGATCTACCGCGGCGGCAAGGTCTATCGGCAGAAGTATGCGAACGGCGAGCCGCTCGCGCCGCTGGCCGAGATCGGCACCACGGATCGGACCGGCACGACGATCAGCTTTCAGCCGAGCCCGGTGGTGTTTTCGAACCTCGAGTTCGATTACGACACGCTCGCGAAGCGTCTGCGCGAGCTTTCGTTCCTGAATTCCGGCGTCCGGATCACGCTGACGGACGAGCGCGACGACCGCAGCGACGTCTTCGAGTACGCCGGCGGGATCAAGGCCTTCGTCACGCACTTGAACCGCAACAAGACCCCGATCCATCCGACGGTCATCCATTTCGAGGACAAGCGCGGCTCGATTCAGGTCGAGGTCGCCCTGCAGTGGAACGACGGCTATCAGGAGTCGATGTTCTGCTACACGAACAACATTCCGCAGCGGGACGGCGGCACGCACCTCGCCGGCTTCCGCGCGGCGATGACCCGAACGCTGAACCACTACATCGAGCACGAAGGCATCGGCAAGCGCGAGAAGGTCAGCCCTTCCGGCGACGATGCGCGCGAAGGCCTGACCGCCGTGCTGTCGGTCAAGCTGCCCGACCCGAAGTTCTCGTCGCAGACCAAGGACAAGCTCGTCTCGTCCGAGGTCAAGGCGGTCGTCGAGTCGATCGTCTCGTCGCAGATCGAGACCTTCCTGCTCGAGCACCCGAGCGAAGCCAAGGTGATCGTCGGCAAGGTCATCGAGGCGGCGCGGGCCCGCGAGGCCGCCCGGAAAGCGCGCGAGATGACGCGTCGCAAGAGCGCGCTCGACGTCGCCGGCTTGCCCGGCAAGCTCGCCGATTGCCAGGAGAAGGACCCGGCCTTGTCCGAGCTTTTCCTCGTCGAGGGCGACTCGGCAGGCGGCTCGGCGAAGCAGGGGCGCGACCGACGCACGCAGGCCGTCCTGCCGTTGAAGGGAAAAATCCTCAACGTCGAAAAAGCGAGATTCGACAAGATGTTACAGTCGCCCGAGGTCGGCACGCTGATCACCGCCCTCGGCTGCGGCGTGGGCCGCGAAGAGTTCGATCCGGACAATTTGCGGTACCACCGGATCATCATCATGACCGACGCGGACGTCGACGGCTCCCACATCCGCACGCTGCTGCTCACCTTCTTCTACCGGCAGATGCCGGAGCTGATCGAGCGCGGGCACGTCTACATCGCGCAGCCGCCGCTCTACAAGATCAAGCGCGGCAAGCAGGAGTTCTACGTCAAGGACGATGCCGAGCTGAATGCGCTGCTGCTGCGCAGCGCGGTCGAGGAGGCGGAGCTTTACCCGAGCGCGGACGGGCCGCCGATCCAGGGCGAGACGCTCGAGCAGCTTGCCCGTCAGTACATGGAAGCCAAGGCGATCATCGAGCGCTGGGGCAAGCGGTACGACGCGAACGTGCTGCGCGCGATGATGTGGCTGCCCGCGATCACGTCCGCGCAGCTCGAGGATGCGGCCTACATGCGGGGCTGGAGCGCGCGGCTCGAGGAGCGGCTGCGCGCGCTGAACGGCACCGGCCCGCGATACCGCGTTCACTATCAGCCGGCGGAGAGCGGCGTCGACCCGGCGCTCTACGTTAC
Organism: Gammaproteobacteria bacterium; assembly: GCA_036381015.1. Taxonomy (NCBI): domain Bacteria; kingdom Pseudomonadati; phylum Pseudomonadota; class Gammaproteobacteria; species Gammaproteobacteria bacterium. Next base: position 78,979 of record DASVDR010000021.1, on the reverse strand, counting down.
GCGCGAGTTCCACGGCGTCACCGCTACGAAAAACCTCCAGCCGGGATTTTTCCGTTCGCCGGAATATCAACGGATCGCGACGATCGGCGCCGGCTTCAAGGATTTGCTGTCGGCCGGCGCGTACGTTCGGCGCGGCAAGGAGCGCAAGGAGGTCGTCACGCTGCCCGAGGCGGTCGATTGGCTGATGGCGCAGGCGAAGCAGGGTCAGTCGATCCAGCGCTACAAGGGTCTCGGCGAGATGAATCCCGAGCAGCTCTGGGAGACGACGGTGAACCCCGCCACGCGCAGGCTGATGCAGGTGCGGATCGAGGACGCCGTCGCTGCGGACGAGATCTTCAGCACGCTGATGGGCGACCAGGTGGAGCCGCGGCGCGACTTCATCGAGCGCAACGCGCTCGCGGTCTCGAATCTCGACGTCTGATCGCGGGCTCGGCCGGCCCGCGGGCGCCGCTCACCGGCTCGCCCTCAGGCCTGGGGCTGCCGCTCCGGCAGCGGGCCGGGGACCGGGGACGGCGCGTCGCGCGTGATGTCCTCGACCGCGGCTTCGATCCAGGCCCGGGCCTCGGCGGTCACGTCGCGCGCGTCCCGCCCCCCGGTCGGGATCGGGGAGCCGATTCGCACCCGCACGGTCCCGGCGCGCTTGAGCCAGCCCCGCCGCGGCCAATAGCGGCCCGCGTCGTGCGCGACCGGCACGATCGGCTTGCCGGCCGCCTGCGCGAGCAGCGCGCCGCTCAGACCGAAGCGCCCCGTTTGTCCGAAGGGCACGCGCGTGCCCTCCGGGAAGATCACGACCCAGAGGCCTTCGGCGAGGCGCTCGCGGCCCTGCGCGATCACCTGCTCGACGGCGGCGCGTCCGCCTCGGCGATCGATCGCGATCGGCTTCAGGAGCCGCAGGACCCAGCCGAAGAACGGCGCCCACATCAGCTCGCGCTTCAACACCCACGTCTGGCGCGGAAACAGCTCGAGCTGCGCAATCGTCTCCCACGTCGACGAGTGCTTCATCAGCACGACGGCGCTGCCTTCCGGCAAGTGCTCGCGTCCCTCGACGACGAAGTCGAGCCGGCACAGCCGCCGGAGCATCCAGAGCATCGCGCGGCACCAGCCGCGCGCGGCTCGATACGTCACGTGCCGCGGCAGCGGCGCCGTCAACAGCACGATCGGCGCGTAGACGGGGATCGAGACGAAGAGATACAGCGTGAACAGCACGGAGCCGATCCACTGCCGAAGCGCCATCGGCGTCACTCGGCAAGCAGCGCATCGACGGCGGCGGCGAGATCCGGGTAGATCGGGACGCCGAGCGCCTCGGCCGCTCGACGGTCCGCCTCCGATCGGCCGCCGACGAAAAGCGGCCGCGCCCCGACCGCCCGCGCGGCTTCGACGTCCGTCAGCTTGTCGCCGACGAACGGCACGCCGCGAAGCGAGCAGCGGAAATCCTCCTCGATCTTCCGCAGCAGCCCCGGCCTCGGCTTGCGGCAATCGCAGCCGTCCTCGGGACGGTGCGGGCACACGTAGATGCCGGCGATCGCCCCGCCGGCGGCGCCCGCTTCAGCCCGCAGCCGCGCGTGGATCGCATCGACCGTGTCCATCGAGTAGAGCCCGCGGCCGACGCCGGACTGGTTCGTCGCGACGACGACGTCGAAGCCGGCGGCATGAAGCCTCGCGATTGCGTCGAGGCTGCCGGGCAGCGCGCGCCACTCGTCGGGCGATTTCACGTAGTCGTCCGAGTCCTCGTTGATCACGCCGTCGCGGTCGAGAACGACCAGCTTGCGGCCCGTGTCGCTCACACGGCCCCTCCGACCCGCTCGGCGACGTAATCGCCGACTCGATCCGCAGGCACTCGCGTCTGCTCGCAGCTGTCGCGCTCGCGAACGGTCACCGTGCCGTCGGCGAGGGTGTCGCCGTCCACCGTGATGCAGAACGGCGTCCCGGCTTCGTCCTGCCGCCGATACCGCCGGCCGATCGCCCCTTTCTCGTCGTAGAAGACGTTGAAGCGCCGCTTCAGCTGCCGGTAGATGCCGAGCGCCGCCTCCGGCATCCCTTCCTTGCGAACGAGCGGAAACACGGCGGCCTTGATCGGCGCGATCCGCGGCGAAAGCCGGAGCACCGTTCGCGGCTCGCCGCCGACTTCGTCTTCCGCGTACGCGTCGCAGAGAAACGCGAGCGCCGCGCGATCCGCCCCGGCCGACGGCTCGATCACGAACGGGAGAAAACGCCGCTTCTCCGGATCGGGCTCCAGATCGTCGATGTAGCGCAGGTCCTTCCCGCTCACCTCCATGTGACGGCGCAGATCGAAATCGGAGCGGTTCGCGATGCCTTCGAGCTCGCTCTGCCCGAACGGGAAGCGGTACTCGACGTCGGCGCAGCTCGCGGCGTAATGCGCGAGCTCGTCGGGCTCGTGCTCGCGAAGCGCAAGGTTCTCCGCACGAAGCCCGAGCGAGCGATACCACGCGTAGCGCCGGTCGCGCCAGTAGCGATACCAGGCCGGAGCTTCCTCGGGCCGACAGAAGAATTCGATCTCCATCTGCTCGAACTCGCGGCTGCGGAACGTGAAGTTGCGCGGATTGATCTCGTTGCGGAACGCCTTGCCGATCTGGCCGATCCCGAAAGGCAGGCGCACGCGAGCGGTATCGAGCACGTTGCGGAAGTTCACGAAGATGCCTTGCGCCGTCTCCGGCCGAAGATACGTGACGCTCGAGTTGTCCTCGAGCGCGCCGACGTGCGTCTTGAACATCAGGTTGAACGCGCGCGGCGCGGTCAGCGTGCCCGGGCCGCTCGCGCCCGGCGCGATCGTCCTCGCCCGCTGCGCGTCGTCGGCGAGCGCGCCTTCGACCGCCTCGAGCCGCAGCGTCTTGCCGGCGCGGCCCTTCCGCAGCGCGGCGATGCGCTTCGCGTGCGGCGCGATCAGCTCCTCCTCGCCGGTCTTTCCCCATTCGCCCGGCGACGCGAACAGCACGTCCTCGACCCGCTCGCCGTCGAGCACGACGGCGAAGACGACGAGCTGATCCGCGCGGTACCGCGCCTTCGTCTCCCGGCAGTCGACCATCGGATCGTTGAAGCCGCCGACGTGCCCGCTCGCCTCCCAGACCCGGGGATTCATCAGGAGCGCGCTGTCGATGCCGACCATCGAGAACGCCGACGGCGCGCCTTCCGGGACGGACGTCTCGTCATGGTGCGCAATCATGTCGTCCCACCACGCGGCCTTGATGTTGCGCTTCAGCTCGACGCCGAGGGGCCCGTAATCCCACGCGCCGTTCAACCCGCCGTAGATCTCGCTCGACGGAAAGATGAAGCCGCGACGCTTGCAAAGAGAGACGAGCTTTTCCATCGAGACCATCACAGCAACTCCGGGGCGGGCCGGGAAAGCGCGCAAGTATAGCCAGCGCCGCAGCGTCCGGCAGGCGCACCGGCCGCGCCGCGCCGCTGGCAAAGCGCACCCATTTGGTGCATCATGCCTAGCGTCCCGCACCACATTGGTGCAACGAGCAGCAGCCAAATCGACCTATTCCTCGTCTGATCAACGCGTTAGCGCGCAACGGCTGGGTGGCACAAATAGTGCACAATGGCAGGCTCCAAGATGGAGCACGCGCCCTCGGCGGGCTCCGCCGCGGCGGATCGACAACGACACGAGATCAAGTCAGGAATCGGAGGAAACCATGTCCCCAGCCGAAGTATTGCAGTTGATCAAGGAAAAAGGCGTCAAGTTCGTCGACTTACGGCTGACGGACACGCGAGGCAAGGAGCAGCACGTAACGGTTCCGGCCGCGACGGTCGACGAGAGCTTCTTCGAGGACGGCAAGATGTTCGACGGCTCGTCGATCGCCGGCTGGAAGGGCATCAACGAGTCGGACATGATCCTGATGCCGGACTGCGATACGGCCGTCCTCGATGTCTTCACCGAGGAGCCGACGCTCAACGTCCGCTGCGACGTGATCGAGCCCGCGACGATGCAGGGCTACGTGCGCGATCCGCGCTCGGCCGCGAAGCGGGCCGAGGCCTACCTGAAGTCGACCGGCATCGCCGACACGGCGTTCTTCGGGCCGGAGAACGAGTTCTTCATCTTCGACGACGTGCGCTGGTCGGTCTCGATGCAGGAGGTCTTCTACGCGATCGATTCCGTCGAGGGGCACTGGCAGTCCGGAAAGGCGCGTCCGGACGGCAACCTCGGCCATCGCCCGGGCATCAAGGGCGGGTACTTCCCGGTGCCGCCGGTCGACTCGCTGCACGACATCCGCTCCGCGATTTGCCTCGCGCTCGAGGAGATGGGCCTCGTCGTGGAAGTCCACCACCACGAGGTCGCGACCGCCGGCCAGGGCGAGATCGGCATCAAGTTCGACACGCTGGTCCGCAAGGCCGATCAGGTCCAGGTGCTGAAGTACGTCGTGCAGAACGTCGCGCACAGCTACGGCAAGACGGCGACGTTCATGCCGAAGCCGCTCGTCGGCGACAACGGCAACGGCATGCACGTGCACCAGTCGCTCGCGAAGGACGGCAAGAATCTGTTCACCGGCGACGGCTACGGCGGGCTGTCGGAGCTCGCGCTCTACTACATCGGCGGCATCATGAAGCATGCGCACGCGATCAACGCGTTCACGAATGCGTCCACGAACAGCTACAAGCGGCTCGTGAAGCACTTCGAGGCGCCCACGCTGATCGCGTACTCCGCGCGCAACCGCTCGGCCTCCATCCGCATCCCGTACGTCGCGAATCCGAAGGCCCGGCGCATCGAGGTGCGCTTCCCGGACAGCACCACGAACCCCTATCTCGGGTTCACGGCGATGATGATGGCGGGGCTCGACGGGATACAGAACAAGATCCATCCCGGCGAGCCGATGGACAAGGACCTCTACGACCTGCCGCCCGAGGAGGAGAAGGAGATTCCGACCGTCTGCTTCTCGCTGCAGCAGGCGCTCGAGGCCCTCGACCGCGATCGCGCGTTCCTGAAGAAGGGCGACGTGTTCAGCGACGAGCTGATCGACGGCTACATCGCGCTGAAGCAGGAGGAGATCACGCGGGTGCAGATGGCCACGCATCCGGTCGAATTCGACATGTACTACAGCCTCTGACGGCGTCGCGAGCTCGGTGGTCCGTTCCGTAGTCGCAGCACCGCACCGAATGCCGCTGTGATTGCGGGGCGGACCCGTTTTGTTAAATGCCGAAATGTGGCGGAACTCTCAGAATTCCGCCCGCTCGGTAGCTCGCCCGATCGGGCGACGTTAAGCTTTGGAGCATGCGGAAGTGGTGGCTATCCCTGATCGCCCTGGCTTCGGGCGCGGCGAGCGCGGTGCCCGTCTGGCGGTGGGTCGACGAGAACGGGGTCACCCACTATTCGGACCTTCCGGTGCCGGGCGCGGAGCGCATCGAGCTCACGAGCGCGCAGACGATCCGGAGCCAGGCCCGTGCCGCTCCGAGCGTCGCGCCGCCCGCGGCGGAGCAGCCGCGCGCGCAGGCGCAGCCGTACCGCCGCTTCAACGTGATCACGCCGTCGCAGCAGCAAACGTTGTGGAACATCGGCGGGACGCTCGACGTGCAGCTCGACCTCGATCCGCCGCTGCAAGCCGGGCACACGCTCGACGTTTACCTCGACGGGCAGCGGCGCAATCTGAGCTCGACGTCGCCGCAGCTCTCTGTGCCGGAAGTGTTCCGCGGCGTCCACACTCTGCAGGCGGCGATCTTCGACGAGAATGGCAACGAGATCGTCAGATCGCTGGCCGTCACGTTCATGGTCCAGCAGACCAGCATCCTGAACCCGAACAACCCGAACGGCGTCCGCGCGGGCGGGAACTGACCTGCTCGGCCAGCGCCCCGGCACCGCCGCCGCCGTCGAGGCGGGCCGGCGCAAGCCGGGCGGGCGCGGGCGCGTCGCCCGATGCCGGCGACATCCTGCAGAGCCTCACGACGGCGATCGTCGCGCTCGACGAGCGGCTCTCGATCACGTACCTGAATCCTGCGGCCGAGAACCTTCTCGGGATCAGCGCCCGCCAGGCTGCGGGGCGCGCGCTCTCCGAGCTGGTCCGCCCGCCCGACGAGCTCGAGCGGCTCTGCCGCCGCGTGCTCGACAGCGGTCTCACCTTCAGCTTGCGCGAGCTCGCGGCACGGGTCGGCGAGCGCGAGATCATCGTCGACTGCCGGGCGGGCCCACTCGACACGGACCGCGGCCTGCTGCTCGAGCTCGTGGACATGGAGCGCGACCGCAAGATCCGGCGCGAGAACGAGCTGCTCGCGCAGCAGCGGCTTTCGCGGCGCATCATCCGGCAGCTCGCGCACGAGGTGAAGAATCCGCTCGGCGGCCTGCGCGGCGCCGCGCAGCTGCTCGAGCGCCAGCTGCCCGCGCCGGAGCTCAAGGCGTATACGCAGGTGATCATCGACGAGGCCGACCGGCTCGCTTCGCTCGTCGACGGCATCGTCAAGGCCGGCGGCCGCCCGCGGCCGTCGCCGATCAACGTTCATCAGATCACCGAGCACGTCGCGAGCCTGATCGCCGCGGAGAAGCCGTCCGGCGTGCAGCTCGTCCGCGATTACGACCCGAGCTTGCCGGCGGCGACGACCGATCGCGACCAGATGATTCAAGCCTTCCTGAATCTCGCGCGAAACGCGCTTCAGGCCGTCGGCGGCGAAGGGCGCATCGTGTTCCGGACGCGGGCGTTGTCGAACTACACGATCGGCGGCGAGCATCACCGGCTCGTGCTGTCCCTCGAGGTCGAGGACGACGGGCCCGGCATTCCCGAAGAGCTGAAGGAGACGATCTTCTACCCCCTCGTCACCGGCCGTGACACCGGCACCGGCCTCGGCCTCACGATCGCCCAGGATCTCGTGAGCCGGAACGGCGGGCTGATCGAGTTCACGAGCCGGCCGGGGCGGACGGCCTTTCAGCTGCTGCTGCCGCTCGTGCCGAGCACCGACGCGCCCGGGCCCGGAGGGAGCGCGGCATGACGACGCCCGGTCTCTCCGTCTGGGTCGTCGACGACGACGAGTCGGTCCGCTGGGTGCTCGAGCAGGCGCTGAAGCAGGCGCAGATGCTGCCGCGCAGCTTCGGCTCCGGCCGCGAGCTTCTGCACGCGCTCGAGCGGGATCGGCCGGACGTGCTCGTCACCGACATTCGGATGCCGGACATGAGCGGCCTCGAGCTGATGGAGCGGCTCGCAGCGGCCGAGCCCGACGTGCCCGTGATCGTGATCACGGCGCACTCCGATCTCGACAGCGCGGTCTCCGCCTATCAGGGCGGCGCGTTCGAGTATCTGCCGAAGCCGTTCGACATCGACGAGGCCATCGAGCTCGTGTCGCGCGCCGCGCGTCAAAACGGGCGCCGCCCGAGCACCGAGACCCGTGCACCGACGACGCCGAAGATCATCGGGCAGGCCCCGGCGATGCAGGAGGTCTTCAAGGCGATCGGCCGGCTGTCGCGCTCGAGCATGACGGTGCTGATCACCGGCGAGTCGGGCACGGGCAAGGAGCTCGTCGCGCGGGCGCTGCACGAGAACTCGCCGCGCGCGCGCGCACCGTTCGTCGCGCTGAACACGTCGGCGATCGCGGCGGAGCTTCTCGAGTCGGAGCTCTTCGGCCACGAGCGCGGCGCGTTCACCGGAGCGATGGAGCGGCGCATCGGCCGCTTCGAGCAGGCGAACGGCGGCACGTTGTTTCTCGATGAGATCGGCGACATGTCGCCGGCGCTTCAGACGCGGCTGCTGCGCGTGCTCGCCGAAAGCGAGTTCTTCCGTGTCGGCGGGCAGACGCCGATCCGCGTGGACGTCCGTGTCATCGCGGCGACGCATCAGGACCTCGCGCAGGCCGTCGCGGCGGGCCGCTTCCGCGAGGATCTTTACCACCGCCTGAACGTCATGCGGATCGAGGTCCCGCCGCTTCGGCACCGGCGCGAGGACATCCCGGTTCTCGCGCGCTTCTATCTCGAGCGCGCGGCGAGCGAGCTCGGTGTCGCGCCGAAGACCCTCGGCCCGGCCGTCGTCGAGGTGCTGACGCGCTACGACTGGCCCGGGAACGTCCGGGAGCTCGTGAACCTCTGCCGCCGGCTGACCGTCACGGCGGCGGGCCGCGAGATCGTCGTGCACGATCTGCCGCGCGAGCTCGGCGGCCTCGAAACCCAGACGTCGGCCGATTGGACCGCGGAGCTCGCGCAGTGGGCCGAGGGGCAGCTCGCGGCCGGTGCGCCGCAACCACTGCTCGAGGAAGCGCTGCCGGCCTTCGAGCGCACGCTGATCGTCGCCGCGCTCCGCACGGCCCGCGGCAAGCGCCTGGAAGCCGCGAAGCTCCTCGGCTGGGGGCGCAACACGCTGACCCGCAAGATCAAGGAGCTCGGTCTCGAGTCCGGCGCTTTGCGCGACGGTCGATGTCCTCGATGATCGCCTCGGCCAGCTCGAGTGCCGCGACGCCGTCCCGGCCGGAGACGACGCAGGCCTTGTCGTTCAGGATGGCGTCGACGAACGCCTCGGTCTCGGCGAGCAGCGCATCGCCCTTGTCGAGGCTCCAGCGCTCGAACTTGAGCGGGTCCTCGTCGCCGCGGCCGGCGTGCGTGATCACGCGGCGCACCTCGCCTTCGCCGAAGTCGATCGAGACGTACTGGTTGCGCTGAAAGACGCGGAAGCGCCGCTGCGCGCTCGCGGAGACGCGCGACGCGGTCACGTTCGCGATCGCGCCGCTTTCGAACTCGATCCGCGCGTTCGCGATGTCCACGGTGTCGGTCAGCACGCCGATGCCGACGGCCGACACGTCACACGGCTTCGATCCCACCAGCGACAACGTGACGTCGAGGTCGTGAATCATCAGATCGAGGACGACGTTGACGTCGGCGCCGCGGCGCTTGAACGGGGCGAGGCGGTGACACTCGATGAAGTCGATGGCCGTCAGCCCTTCGCGCGCGGACAGTAGCGCCGGATTGAACCGCTCCACATGGCCGACCTGGAGCTTGAGCCCCCGCGCCTCCGCGAGCTCCGTCAAGACCCTCGCCTCCTCCGCCGTTCGCGTCATCGGCTTCTCGACGAGCACGTGCACGCCCTGCTCGAGGAAGAACCGCGCGAGCTCGAAGTGCGCGCTCGTCGTCGCGGCGATCGTCACGGCGTCGACGAGCCCGGCGAGCTCGCGGTGATCCGCGAAGAAGCGCGTGCCGAGCGCGGCCGCCGCGCTCTGGCCGGCGGCCGCGTCGACGTCGCAGACGCCGACCAGATCGGCCGCGGGCACGGCGCGGTATTTCTCCGCGTGAAAGCGCCCGAGGTATCCGGCGCCGACGACGGCGACACGCAGCCTGCTCATCGTGCGATCCCGCGGCGGGAGGACTCGAGGAACGCGACGAGGCGGTCGATCTGCGGGCTCGGCGCGCACTCGCCGCGAATCCGCTCGACGACGGCGGGGATCGTGAGCGCCGAATCGAGCACGAGCCGAACCGCCCGGTCGATGTTACGGCGCTCCTGTGCGTCGAAGCCGGCGCGCTTCAGCGCGACCTTGTTCGTCGCGCGCACGGTCGCCCAGTAGCCTTCGGCGATCGTGAACGGCGGGATGTCCTTGTTCGCATACGAGCCGCCCGCGAGAAAGGAATACGCTCCGAGGCGCACGAACTGCGTGACGCCGCTGTGGCCGCTCAGGATCGCATGATCGTCGATCTCGACGTGTCCCGCGATCTGCGCGAGGTTCGTCAACACGACGCCGTTCCCGAGCCGGCAGTCGTGCCCGACGTGCGTGTACGCCATCAGGAAATTGTCGTTGCCGACACGCGTCGTGCCGCCGCCCTTCTCGGTGCCGAGGCTGATCGTGACGTATTCGCCGATCCGGTTGCCGTCGCCGATCTCGAGCAGAGCGTCGTCGAAGCCGCTCGCGTAGCCGAGATCCTGCGGCGGGCCGCCGAGCACCGAGCCGCTCTGGATCAGGTTGCGCTCGCCGATCGCGACGCGCCCGAAGCGGCTGCCGATCCGCACGTGCGACTCGACGACCGTGCCGGACCCGATCCGCACGCGATCCGCGATCACCGTGAACGCGCCGATCTCCGCATCGGGCGCGATCTCGGCGCCCGGGTCGACGCAGGCGGTGGGATGAATGCTCACTCGGCGGACCTCCACAAGGCAGCCGCCACTATAATCGATGCTCTCGGCTCGGAGCTCGATCGATGCCGGCCAACTTGACGCCCGAGTACAAGCGCGCCGAGCAGGCATATCGCGCGGCTCAGGACGAGCGCGAGCGGCTCGCGCTGCTGAAGGAGATGCTCCGGACGATTCCGAAGCACAAGGGCACCGAGCACCTTCAGGCGGATCTGAAGAGCCGCATCAAGCAGCTGACGGACGAGCTCGCCGGGCCGAGAAAAGGCGCGGCGCGCACCGGGCCCGTGCACACGGTGCGGCGCGAAGGAGCGGCGCAGATCGCGCTGCTCGGGCCGCCGAGCTCCGGCAAGTCGAGCCTGCACGCGCGGCTCACCGGCTCGCGCGCGGCGATCGGCCCGTATCCGCACACGACGCGCGAGCCGCTGCCCGGCATGCTGCCGTTCGAGGACATCCACTTTCAGCTCGTCGACCTTCCGCCGATCTCGGCGGACTATGTCGACAGCTGGCTCGTGAATGCGCTGCAACGCGCGGACGCCGCGCTGCTCGTCGTCGATATGTCGGACCCGGCCTGCGCCGAGCAGGTCGAGGCGATCGTCAGGCAGCTCGAGGAGCGCCGCGTCAGCCTGATCGCCGAATGGCCGGCGAGCGTTGCGCGCCCCGCGCACGGCGCCGAGGACGATGAAGACGACGATGACGAGATGCCCGATCCGTTCCGCATCCGTCTGCCGACGCTGCTGGTCGCGAACAAGAGCGACCGCGAGCTCGATCCCGCCGATCTCGAAGCGCTCGAGGAGCTCATCGGCATCGCGTTTCCGTCGATCGCCGTCTCGGCCGAGACGGGCGCGGGCCTCGACGCGATCGGGCCGTTCCTGTTCCGCGAGCTCGGCATCGTGCGGGTCTATACCAAGGCGCCCGGCAAGCCGCCGGAAATGGACCGGCCGTTCACGATCCGCCGCGGCGAGACGGTCCTCGACGTCGCGCGGCTCGTGCACAAGGACATCGCGAGCTCGCTGAAATACGCGCGCGTGTGGGGCACCGGAGTGTTCGACGGTCAGCAGGTCGGCCCCGAGCACGAGCTCCACGACCGCGACGTCGTCGAGCTGCACATGCATTGACGGCGGCGGCGTCAACCGCTCGCTTGCATGTCGAGCGTGTGGCCGAGATCGAGCGTTCCGGTCAGCTCCGCGACCGACGTGAAGCCGTGCGCGTCCAGATACTCGGCGATCCCGGCGTTGATCTTCTTCGGGGCCATCGGGTCGTAGAAGAGCGCGGTGCCGACGCCGACCGCCGCGGCGCCGGTCACGAGGAACTCGAGCGCGTCGCGGGCAGTCTCGATGCCGCCTTGGCCGATGATCGGCACGCCGTGCCGGCGCGCCTCCTGGTAGACGCGATGGACGTTCAGCAGCGCGATCGGACGGATCGCGGGGCCCGAGAGCCCGCCCTGCACGTTGCCGATGATCGGCCTGCGGCGCTCGACGTCCACGGCCATGCCCATCACCGTGTTGATGACCGCGAACGCGTCGGTGCCCGCGTCGATGCAGGCTCTCGCGTTCTCGGCGATGTCCGTCTGGTTCGGGGAGAGCTTCGTGATCAGCGGCTTCGCGGTCGCCTTGCGGCACGCGGCGACAACGCGCGCGGACGTGTCGGGATAGTTCCCGAACGCGACGCCGCCTTCCTTGACGTTCGGGCACGAGATGTTGATCTCCATCGCGTCGATCGGCGAATCGTCGAAGCGGCGCGTGACCTCCGCGTACTCCTCGATCGTCGACCCGCAAACGTTCGCGATGAAGCGCGTCTCACCGAAGTCGAGGCGCGGCAAGATTTTCCGGACCACGTGATCGACGCCCGGGTTCTGCAAGCCGATCGCGTTCAGCATGCCCGCGGGCGTCTCCCAGATCCGGTGCGGCGGGTTCCCGAGCCGGGGCGCGAGCGTCGTGCCCTTCAGCACGATCGCGCCGACGTCGCGGTTCGAGAAGCCTTCGACGCGCGTGTACTCCTCGCCGAAGCCGACGCAGCCGGAGAGCAGCACGACCGGAGACGCGAGCTTCAATCCGCAAAAATCGATCGCGAGCCGGTCCATGATCTCTTCAGTTTTCCCGCAAGCCCTGCGCGGGCATGATGCCACAACGCGCGGCACACTATGACGCGCGGCCCATCGGCCGCAGGCCCATGGAGGCCGCGTGCTGCATCTGATTCTGTACCAGCCCGAAATCCCGCCGAATACCGGCAACGTGATCCGGCTCTGCGCGAACGTCGGCGCGATGCTGCACCTCGTGCATCCGCTCGGCTTCACGCTCGAGGAGCGGCGCCTTCGGCGCGCCGGGCTCGACTACCGGGAGCTCGCATCGGTCGCGGAGCATCCGACTCTCGACGCCTGCCTTGCCAGCGTGAACGCCGAGCGCGTCTTCGCATTGACGACCCGCGCGTCGCGCGCGCTCTCCGACGCGCGCTTTGCGGACGGCGACGCGTTCCTGCTCGGCCCGGAGACCCGGGGCTTGCCGCCCGACGTTCTCGAGCGGCTGCCCGAGTCTCGGCGGCTCCGGATTCCGCTCAGGCCCGGTAACCGCAGCCTCAACCTGTCGAACGCCGCGGCCGTCGCGCTTTACGAGGCCTGGCGGCAGCTCGGGTTCAACGGCGCGGCGCCGTAGCCGCACGGCCGGGCATCATCGCGGGAACGAGGAACGGCGCCGCGCTCGCGGAACGCCTGACTGTCAGGCCGGCTTCAGGCCACGCGCAACGTGCCGGACGCTCACGCCGGGTCCCGTTGCTCGGGGGCGAGAGGGCGGCGCATCAGCGCGGCAACGGCCGCGCGCGGGCCGATCCCGCGGTACAGGACGCCGTGGATCTGCTCGACGATCGGCATGTCCACGCCGAGGCGCGCGGCGACGAGGCGAGTCGAGCGCGCGCCGTAGTAGCCTTCGACGACCTGACCGATCTCGCGCAGCGCGTCCTGCACCGCGACGCCGCGCGCGAGGGCGAGGCCGAAGCGGCGGTTGCGCGACTGATCGTCCGTGCACGTCAGCACGAGGTCGCCGATTCCGGCGAGCCCCATGAAGGTGTCCATCCGGGCGCCGAGGGCGAGCCCCAGCCGGGTCATCTCCGCGAGCCCGCGGGTGACGAGCGCGATCCGCGTGTTCGCACCGAATCCCAGGCCGTCGGAGATGCCCGCTCCGATCGCGTACACGTTCTTCGTCGCCGCGCCGACCTCGACGCCGACGATGTCGGTCGAGGTGTAGGCCCGGAAGCTGTCGGTCGAGATGGAACGCGCGAGGTCCGCCGCGTACTCCTCGCGCTCGGACGCGATCGTCATCGCGCTCGGCAGCCCGGCGGCGACCTCGCGGGCGAAAGTGGGGCCGGAGAGCACGGCCGTCGGGATCTCGGGCGGCAGGAGCTCCGCCGCGATCCGATGCGGCAGCAGCCCCGTCTCGAGCTCGAAGCCTTTCGTGGCCCAGGCGAGCCGCCGCGGCGGGCGGGCGAGCGCACGCAACGCCTCGAGCGTGGCCCGAAACGCATGGCTCGGCACGACGATCAGCACGTCGTCGGCCGCGCCGACGGCGGCCGCGAAGTCCGCCGTGACCTCGAGGGCTTCCGGGAACGGCGCGTCGGGCAGATAGCGCGGGTTGCGGCGCTCGGCGCGCATCGTGCGGACCTGCTCGGCGTCGCGCGCCCACAGGACCGTCGGGCGGCCGGCCCGGGCGAGCTGAATCGCGAGCGCCGTGCCCCACGACCCGGCGCCGAGCACGGCGATCGGTCGAACGTCGCTAATGTGTCTCGCCCGCTTTCGGTTCCGCCGGCGATTCCCCGTCGGCGGCCTTCGAGTCCTGTTGCCCGCTCGGCGGCGTTTGCGTCTCGATCGTCGCCTGCTGCATCGTCGGCGGCTGCACGCCCTGCTGCTGCGCGCGCTGCTGCAGGGCTTGCGCGTACAGCGCGTCGAAATTGATCGGTTGGAGCAGCAGCTGCGGGAAGCCGCCCTTGACGACGACGTCGGAGATCGCCTCGCGCGCGTACGGGTACAGCGTGCTCGGGCAGTAGCTGCCCACGATCATCGCGCGCTCCTGATCGTTGTAGCCCTGGATCGTGAAGATGCCTGCCTGCGCGACCTCCACGAGGAAGAGCGTCGCATCCCGGTCCTTCGCTTCGACCGTCAGCGTCAGCGTGACTTCCTGCGTGTTGGGCGCGACCTCGCGCGCGCTCGAGCGCATGTTCAGCTGCGTCTGCGGGGTGACCGTGGTGTTGAAGACGCCGGGAGCCTTCGGCGATTCGAAGGACAGATCCTTCACGTAGATCTTCTGCAGAAGGAGCTGCTTGGGAGCGGTGCTTTGAGCCGGTTGTTCTGCCATGGTTCGTCGTTTCGTTATGGGTGATGGGAAGGTTCGTCCGGGGTCTCGGCCGCGCTTTTCAAGAGGGTGTCGAGCTCGCCGCGGGAGTCGAGCTTGCGCAGGTCGTCGAAACCGCCGACGTGAGTGGCGCCTATGAAAATCTGCGGGACGGTGCGCCGGCCGCTCCGCTCGATCATCTCGGTGCGCCGCCCGGGCTCGGCCAGCACGTCGATCTCGGTGAACTCGACCCCCTTGCCGCGGAGAAGCCGTTTCGCCGCCGCGCAATAGCCGCAGAACGGCGACGAGTAGACGACGATACGCTCTTTTCGCGGCGTCATTTGACGAGGGGCAGATTCTCGGCGCGCCAGCCGTTCAGGCCGCCTTTCAAGCTGAAGACCTTCTCGAAGCCGGCCTTGCGCAGCACGCCCGCGGCCCGGTTGGAGTTTATCCCGTTATCGCACACCGTGATCAAGACCTTGTTCTTCTGCTTCTTCAGCGAGCCGGGATCGGACGTCAACCGGGCGAGCTCGACGTTGCGCGCATTGACGATGTGGCCTTGCTGAAATTCCTCCGGCGAGCGGACGTCGATGACGATCGCTCCGCCGTTCATCAACCTGACCGCGTCCGCCGCCGAGACGTGGAACCGTGCCTGGGAGCGGATGCGCGTCTCGACGAACACGACGGCCGCGAACATCACGAGCAAGCCCCCGACGAGAAAAGGATGGTTCAGCACATGCTCGGCCAGCTGGCCCATGAAGCGCTCCACCGTCGAAAAAGGGGGAAGTATAGCTTGTCGCGTCCGCGCTTCCGGCGCGGCCGGAAGGAGCACGCGGAAAACCCCGGTCGTCCGCGGCCGAGCGGCCTGTATAGGTATTTCGGGTATCGCGCTACTAGACTTGCGACCCCGATGGGGACGATGGGGGGTTCCGGACGCATTGCCGCCGCGCTCGCGGCCGCGCTGATCGCGCTCGCGCCCGGGGGTGTCGCGGCGCAGGAAGACGCCGAGAGCTCGCTTCGCGCGGTACGCGAGCAGATCGCCGAGCTCGAGCGCCGTCTCGCGCGCGAGAGCCGGCTGCGCGACGACGCGAGCGCCGCGCTCGAGAGCGTCGAGCGGGAGGCGGCGGCCGCGCGCGCGGAGCTCGCACGCCTGGACGCTCGACTGAGCGACCAGAAGGCGCGGGCGGCGACGCTCGACGAGTCGAGCCGCACGGCCCGGTCGCGTCTTGCGGCCGAGCGCGCGGCCCTGGCCGATCAGCTTCGGCTCGCGTACGTGAACGGCCGCGAGGAGGCGCTGAAGCTGCTCCTGAGCCAGGAGTCGCCGGCGGCCTTCGGGCGGATGCTCGTCTATTACGACTACTTCAATCGCGCGCGGAGCCGCCGCATTCGCGCGGTGCTCGACGAGCTCGAGACCCTCGCGCGGCTCGAGGACGAGGCCGCCGCCGTGCAAGCGGACCTCGAAGCGACCGCCCGCGAGCGGGCCGCGGAGCTCGAGACGCTCGAGCGGGCGCGGCGCGAGCGGGAGGCGGTGCTCGCCGAGCTCGATGAGACGATCGAGGCCGGGGGCGGCGAGCTCGAGCGGCTCCGCGCCGAGGAGCAGCGGCTCGTGAAGCTCGTGACCGAGCTCGGCGAGCTGCTTGCCGCCTACCCGGCCGAATCCGAGGCGCCGTTCCCCGAGCTCCGGGGACGCCTCGCGTGGCCCGTGGTCGGCAAGATCGTGGCGGACTTCGATACGCCGCGCGGCGGCGGGTTGCGCTGGAACGGCGTGCTGTTCGCGGCGCCGCGCGGCGCGCCGGTCCGCGCGGTCTACCACGGCCGCGTCGCGTTCGCCGACTGGTTGCCCGGCCTCGGCCTGTTGATGATCGTCGACCACGGCGACGGGTACATGAGCTTGTACGCTCACAACGACGCCCTCCTGAAGGAGCCGGGCGACGTCGTTCGGCCGGGCGAGCCGATCGCCGAGGTCGGCGACACCGGGGGGCGCGCGGAGCCGTCGCTCTACTTCGAGATCCGTCACGCCGGCGAGCCCGTGGATCCGCACGCATGGATCGCGGACTGACTGGAGGGGCGCGGCTCCCGGCCGGCCCGCGCGGCCCTCGCGAGCTCCGCACGGGGCCATTCCAGATTTTGCTCTCGATATGCTAAGGTGCCTGTACCGGGGGGCGAGCCTTTTGCTATGCCGCTGAAAATTAGAAGTATTCTGGTTATGGCCACGGGTATCGTGCTCGGGCTCACGATGTCCCTCGGAGGCACCGTCCTCGCCGGCCGCGAGGTCCAGCACGACGTCGGCACGCACGCCGGGCTCTCGCCGGAAAACCTGAGGCTGTTGACCGAGGTCGTCGAGCGGGTCCGCGACGAGTACGTGAACCCGGTGGACGAGCGGCGCATCGTCGAGAACGCGATCCGCGGCATCCTCGGCGAGCTCGACAAGCATTCCCGGTACCTCGCCCCGGGCGACTACGAGGACGTCCGGATCAGCACCACCGGCAACTACTCGGGCGTCGGCATCGACGTCAACGTGGAGGAGGGCAAGGTCGTCGTCATCGCGCCGCTCGAAGGCTCGCCGGCGGCACGGGCCGGCATTCTGCCGGGGGACGTCGTGGTCGCCGTGGACGGCGTGCCGGTGGACCCGGAGAACCTCGAGGCCACGGTCGGGCGCATGCGCGGCGAGGCGGGGACGAGCGTCACGCTCGACGTCGCGCGGCACGGCGCCGCGGCGCCGCTCGAATTCACGCTGACGCGCGCCGACATCCACGTGAACACGGTCCGCAGCGAGCTGCTCGACGACGGCTTCGGCTATCTGCGCCTCACGTCGTTCTCGAACACGACCGCGAAGGACCTCGAGTCGGCTGCGATCGAGCTCCGCCGCGACGCGGGCGAGGAGCTCAAAGGGCTCGTCCTCGATCTGCGCAACAATCCCGGCGGCGTGCTCGAGGCGGCGATCGACGTCTCGGACTTGTTCCTCCGCCAGGGACTGATCGTGCGCGGCAACGGCCGCGCCCGGAAGGCCACCTTCGAGCGCTACGCCGACGAGGGCGACGTGCTCGAGAAGGTGCCGTTGGTCGTGCTCGTGAACGGCGGCTCGGCGTCCGCCTCCGAGATCGTCGCCGGCGCGCTGAAGGACCACGGGCGCGCCCGCCTCGTCGGCACGCGCACGTACGGCAAGGGCTCGGTGCAGACGGTGATGCCGCTCGGCCAAGGCAGCGCGATCAAGCTGACCACGTCCCTGTACGTCACGCCGTCGGGCCACTCGATCAACGGCATCGGCATCGAGCCCGACGTGACCGTCGAGAACGACGACCCGAAGCGGCGCTACCGCGGGCCGGACGGGACCACGACGATGCTCGAGGACCGGCAGCTGCGCGAAGCGCTGCGGCTGATCGGGTTCACTGGCCTCGACATTCCCGCGCAGCCGGTCACGGCGAGCCGGGCGGACTGATCGCGGGCACGCGGGCTCCGGCGCGTGTCGCGCCCGATGCTCATCGGAACGAGCGGCTCGAGTCCGGTCGGCCCGCGCAGACGACGCGGATTCCGCGATGATTCTCGTGCCGGCTTTGGACGCCCCGGGCCGGCCGCCGGGTCGGTAATGCCGGCGCGATGAACCAGAACCCGATCGACCATAGTCTCGAGATCGAGCAGGCGCAGCTGCGAGGCTTTGCGCGCAGCATCTCGGAAGTCGAGTGGCTGCTCCTGATCCTCGTGATCCTCTACCTGTTCGTGACCGGTCCGGAGCTTGCGCATGCTCCGGCCGTGATCGCGATCCTCGTCGGCTTCGCCGCGTTCGTGCTGGTGTTCCGCTACACGCGCGTTCTCTCGCGGCAGCCGCGCTTCAAGATCGCGGTCGAGATCCTCGCGATGCTCGCGTTCACCACCGGCGTGCTCGGCTTCGCCGGCGGCGTCGACAGCCCGCTGGTGAACCTGTATCTGCTGCCGATCATCACGGCGGCTCTCGCGCTCGACAAGCGCGCCGCATCTCTCGTCATGGTGCTCGTGTGCCTGTGCTACGCGCTCCTCGCCACGCTGGAAGCGGGCTTCGACGCGATCGACGCGCGCATGGCCGCGGAAGCGGTCGGTGTGCTCGCGCCGTTCGTGCTCGTCACGTTCTCGACGACGCTGCTCGCGGAGAACATCCACGCGTCGAAGGCGCGCATTCGCGCCCTGTCCGATCGCGACGAGCTCACCGGCCTCTACAACCTGCGCGCTTTCATGAGGCTCGCGGATCGCGAGCACACGCGTGCGAGCCGGACGGGACGGCCCTACTCCGTGCTGCTGATCGACATGGACCGGCTGAAGTCGATCAACGACACGTTCGGCCACGAGGCGGGGAACCGTGCGGTGAAGCTCGTTGCGGACGCGCTGCAGCGCCTCACGCGCTCGAGCGACATCGTCGCCCGTTACGGCGGCGACGAGTTCGTCGTGCTGCTCGCCGACGTCGACAGAGCGGTGGCGGAGGAAGTGGCGCAGCGCATCCGCAACGTCGTGTTCTCCACGACCCTCGAGGTCGAGGTGAAGATGGTGCGCGTGAAGGTCGCCGTCGGCGCCGGGACTTTTCCCGAGGACGGCAATGGTCTGCAACAGATCATCAGCGCCGCGGACCGTGCGATGTACAAGGACAAGCATCATCGCGAGCCGCCGAAAGGCAGGCTCGTCATCAAGAGGCGCTGAAAGCGTTCGAAGACGGGCGCGGCGGCCGCCGGCCCGCGCAAAATCCAATCCGAAGCGAGTCGCTCCCGATGCACAACGTGGTGTTGACGGTTCTCCTCCTGTCGGTCAGCAACGTGTTCATGACGTTCGCATGGTATGCCCATCTGAAGGAGCTCGGCGGCCGGCCGTGGTTCGTGGCCGCGATCGCGAGCTGGGGCATCGCATTCTTCGAGTACCTGCTGCAGGTACCGGGCAACCGGATCGGATACGCGGTGCTGTCGGTCGGGCAGCTCAAGGTGCTGCAAGAGGTCATCACGCTCGCGGTGTTCGTGCCGTTCGCGTTTCTCTACTTGAAGGAGCCGTTGAAGCTCGACTACCTGTGGGCCGCGTTGTGTCTCGTCGGTGCCGTATACTTCGTGTTCCGTGCGCACTGACGAACGGCCGCAAGCGATGGAGACCATGTCGATCAAGCTTTTCCTCACCGTCTTTGCGACGGTCTTTCTCGCCGAGCTCGGCGACAAGACGCAGCTCGCGACGATGCTTTTCGCGAGCCGCGAGGCCGTCAGTCCCTGGCTGGTTTTTCTCGGCGCTTCGGCGGCGCTCGTCGTCTGCTCCGCGCTCGGCGTCGCCGCGGGCTCGCTCGTGGCGCAGTACGTGAGCCCGAAGTACCTGTCCTACGCCGCCGGCGTCGGCTTCATCGCGGTGGGTATCTGGACCGTCTGGGCCGCCCCATAGCGCCGGCGGTCGGCCGCGCGCGTATGATGGACCCAAGCCCACCTCGAAAGGGGTTCTCGTCATGCCCCGCCGATTCACCGGGGCGCTCCCGTGAGCGCCGGGCCCAGCCGCCCGCCGAGCCGGTTTCCGTTCTGGGGAGTGCTGGCCGTACCCGGCGGCCTCGTGTTCGGCACGCTGTCCGGCATCTTCGGGGGCGCGCTGTTCGGCATTCCGGGCATCGGCGCCGCGATCGGCGCCGGCCTCGGGATCGGCGTCGGTCTCACGCTGCTCGCGGCGGCGATCGTCATCGCGTCGGCCCGACTCTGAACGGCTGGCCGGCGCGCCGCGGGCGCGTCGCCCGCGGGCCGAGGTGAAGGCGCTCGATTACACGGGGCGGGGGCTCGGCGCGCTCGCCGGCGCGGCCGTCAGCGTTCTCTGGGTGCTCGCGCTCTGGATGCCGTCGCCGGGCGTGGCGCTCACCGGCATCAATTTCGTCGTCTCGCTGCTGATGGCGCTGCTCGGGCTGTTCGCCGTGATCGCGGCCGTGCGCGGTCACGGCACGGTCCTCCTCTTCCTCTTCGCCGCGTCGTTCTTTCCGGTCGGCTTCGCGCTCGTCGGCGCGGACCACTGGCTGGGGTGGGCGGGCCGTTTGAACGTCTGCTACCTTGTGGCCGGGCTGCTGATCCGGCTCGGGCGCCGCCGTCAACCGGGCGCCGTATCCTCTTGACGGCGACAGGCTGCCAAGGCCGGCGAAGGGCGACGCAAAGCAGACCTCGGGAGACGACGGCGATGACGATGCATCAAGGCGGCTGCCATTGCGGGCGGGTCGCATTCACGGTCGAGGGGCCGGACGAGCTCGAGGTCTCGGAATGCAACTGCTCGATTTGCCGGATGTCGGGCCATCTGCACTACATCGTGCCGAAGAGCCGCTTCGAGCTGCTGCGCGGACGCGAGCACCTCACGAGCTATCGCTTCAACACGGGCGTCGCCGAGCATCTGTTTTGCCGTGTGTGCGGCGTCAAGTCCTTCTACGTGCCGCGCTCGCACCCCGAGGGCGTGAGCGTGAACGCGCGGTGCATCTCGCCCGAGACCGTGAAGGCGGTGCGCATCGTCCGGCACTTCGACGGCGCGAATTGGGAACAGCACGCTCACGAGCTGCCGCCGCTCGAGGAAGGAGGAAGTCATGCGCGCTAGGCTCCGCTCCGCGCTCGCCGCGATCCTGTCGTTAGCCGTCGCGGCGCCCGCGATCGGGGCCGGAGCCGACGAGCTGGCCGAGTACCGGAGCCTGTGGGAGGCCGCGGCCGTCGGCGCCTACGAATACGGCTACGACAAATACTGCGAGTGCCATCCGGAATCGCCGCCCGAGACGCTGGTGACGGTTCGCGGCAACGAGGTCGTCCGCGTGCGGCACGAAGTCGTCGGTGCGGACGGTTTCGTCGACGCCGCTCCGGAGAGCTTGCGCTGGTACTGGACGATCGAAGGGCTGTTCGATCTCGTGGAGGCGGCCGGCGCGTGGGCGGCCGTGGTCCGCGTGGATTACGACGCCGAGCTCGGTTACCCGACGCGGGTGTACGTCGACTACGACCCGAATCTGATCGGCGACGAGCTCGACGTGCGTCTGACGCGCTTCACGCCCCTTCCCGAGTGACGCGCCGGGCGCCGCGCATCCACCGCCCGTCCGTGCTCCCGCGTCCCGCATTCGGGGGCGTCCAACGTGTCCAACGTGCCGCATGAACCGCTCTTCCGCATCCTCGCTTCGCTTCGGCGCGCTCGCGGCGGTCGCGCTCGCGTGGGCCGCGTCGCTCGCGCTGCCCGCGATCGAGGTTCGGGGCGGCCCGACGCTCGACGGGCTCGACGTGCTCGTGCGCGGGTGGCAAGCCCTGCCTCGCGGCATGCCTGCGTGGCTCGCGAACCCCCTGTTCGCGGCGGCCCTCGCCGCCGCCGCGCTTCGCCGCGCTCGCGTTGCGGCCGGCGCGTCCGCGGCCGCGCTGCTCTTCGCGCTCTCGACCTTCGCGACCGACGTGCTGCTGCGCGGCGGTCAGCAGGCCCCCGACTTTATGTTGCGCGCCGGGTTCTATCTGTGGCTCGCCGCGGTGGCGGTCCTGTGCGTCTGTGCATGGCTCGACGCGCTCGGCTGCACCAGGCCGGAAGCGCGACGCCGAATTTCGACGACCTCGAGAATGTCCCGGGATTGACGCTCTCGATGGCTCGCCGTAGAGTCGGTGTCACGCCCTTGTGGCGTAGGTTTCGGTCGATCGAGGTTGGACGAAAGCGCTAGGACCTTTTGCTCTAAGGATCTACCGATCTAGCGCTTGATCTTGCGCCGTTGGTTGAGTGGCTAGCTGTGCGAAACGGCGCGAGAGTCGGTCTTATGAATATTTACGTCGGCAATCTTTCCTACGGCATGAGCGAGAGCGAGCTTCGCGATGCGTTCGCCGCATACGGCGAAGTCTCCTCCGTGAAGATCCTCATGGATCGCGAGACGGGCCGCTCGCGCGGCTTCGGCTTCGTCGAGATGCCGAATCAGAAAGAGGCGGAAGCGGCAGTCGCCCAGTTGAACGGCAAGGATGTCGGCGGTCGCGCGCTGCGCGTCAACGAGGCGCGGCCGCGCGAAAGGCACTAGGGGCTCGTCCGCGCGAAGGCGGGCCGGCCCGGATCGGTTTACGAGCACTTCGTCGGCCCGGCGCCCGGCCGGCCCCACCCCGCGCTAGCTCTTTGGCCGATGCGCTCGCCCGCGAGCCGCGGGCGCGCGCGATCGGCCGGCGTGCCCGATAGACGATCGGGGGCGCGAAGCATCGACGCGTCCCGCCGAACGGCGGCGGGACGAGGGGGCGGGCTTTTATGCGCCGCGAGGCTGGCGGCGCGCCCGCTATAATCGCTCGACGACGTCGCGCCGGGGAGCCATGGTTTATCTCAAATGGACTACGACCGAGCTCGCCACGCTCGAGATGTCGGCGCTCTACACCGAGGTCGACGAGGACGGATGGGTCCAACGCGAGGTCGGCGTCGACGACGAAGGGCTGGTCACGCATCAGCTCACTCCGACGAGGACGCATCCCGGATGGTTCGGCATCACGCGTCTCGCACCGCTCATGCTGAGCAGCAACGTCAGTCGGGCGGAGTTCGAGCGACTATGGGACGCCGGCCGTGAAGGCGGCGCCGGGCGTGATTGAGCACGGACGAACCGCCGGGGCCGCCGGGCGCGATGGAGACGCCGTGAGGGCTTGCGCATCCGCGGCGGCGTTAGCGCTCGCTCTTCTCGCGTCCGCGTGCGCTCCGGAGGCCGAGCCGCCGGCCGTCGAAGCCGAAGCCGCGGGGATCGCCGAGGCCGAAACTTCACCGGCCGCAGCGGCCGAAGTGCCGCGCGCGGAGGCCGCCGTCGACTCGGCCGGCTTCGCCGGCGCCGAATGGCGCGTCTACGGCGGCAACCTCGCATCGCAACGCTACTCGCCGCTCGATCTGATCCACCGGGGTAACGTCGGCGACTTGCGGGTCGCGTGGCGCTGGCACGCCGGCAACTTCGGCCCGCGGCCCGAGCAGCGCAACGAGGCGACGCCGCTGATGATCGGCGGCGTGCTCTACACGACCGCGGGCATCACGCGCAACGTCGTCGCGATCGATGCCGCCACCGGCGAGACGCTGTGGCTCTGGCGCCCGAACGACGGCGAGCGCTTCGAGACGGCTCCGCGCAAGACCTCCGGGCGAGGCCTCGCCTACTGGACGGACGGGCGCGGCAACGAGCGATTGATCGTCGTCACGCCGGGCTTCTACCTCGTCGCGCTCGATCCCGATACCGGCCGGCCGGTCCCGGGCTTCGGCGAGAACGGCGTGGTCGACCTCATGGTCGGCGTGCGCGGCGAGCTCGACGAGCACTCGAGCATCGGCAACAGCTCGCCGGCCCTCGTCGTCGGCGACGTCGTCATCGTCGGTCCCGCGCACGCGGTCGCGATGCGCCCGCCGTCGAAGTCGAATTTGAAGGGCGACGTGCGCGGCTACGACGTGCGCACGGGCAAGCATTTGTGGACGTTCCACACGATTCCCGCGCCCGGGGAGCCGGGCTTCGAGACGTGGCTCGAGGGCTCCGCCGAGTACACCGGCAATGCCGGCGTCTGGGCGTCGATGTCGGCCGACACCGAGCTCGGTCTCGTGTACCTGCCGGTCGAGGCGCCGCTGAGCGACCGCTATGGCGGCGAGCGCCCCGGCGACAATCTCTACGGCAACAGCCTCGTCTGCCTCGACGCGCGGACCGGCGAGGTCGTGTGGCACTACCAGCTGATCCACCACGACATCTGGGACTGGGACAATCCGACCGCCCCGATCTTGATGGACCTCACCGTGGACGGGCGCGAGATCAAGGCCGTCGCGCAGATCACGAAGCAGGCGTTCGTGTACACGTTCGATCGCGTGACCGGCGAGCCCGTATGGCCGATCGAGGAACGGCCGGTGCCGCAATCGGACGTGCCGGGCGAGCGGACATCGCCGACGCAGCCCTTCCCGACGAAGCCGCCGCCGTTCGACCGACAAGGCTTCACCGAGGACGACCTCATCGACTTCACGCCCGAGCTTCGCGCCGAGGCGCTCGACGGCATCCGGATCTTTCGCACCGGTCCGATCTTCACGCCGCCGTCGCTCTCGAACGCGGCGGACGGCACGCAGGGGACGCTGACCTTGCCGAGCGCGACCGGCGGTGCGAACTGGGAAGGCGGCGCGTTCGACCCGGAGACGAACGTGCTCTACGTCGGCTCCTATACCGTGCCGAGCGTGATGGCGCTCGTCGCGGAGCCCGACGTCTCCGACGTGCGTTACATCACCGGCGGGGCCGGCGAGCTGCCGTGGCTCGACGGCCTGCCGATCGTGAAGCCGCCTTGGGGACGGATCACGGCGATCGACATGAACGCGGGCGAGCACCTCTTCGTGATTTCGAACGGCCCCACGCCGCCCGAGATCGCGAATCACCCGGCGCTTGCGGGGCTCGATCTCCCGCCGACCGGCCGGGCCACGCGGGCCGTGACCCTCGTGACGAAGACGCTGCTCTTCACGGCGGAAGGCTGGGGCGGCAGCCCCGTGCTCCGCGCGCACGACAAGGCGACCGGCGAGGTGCTCGCGGAGATCGAGCTGCCGGGCGCGGTCGGCGGCCTGCCGATGACCTACGCGATCGACGGGCGTCAGTTCATCGTGATGTCCGTCGACGGCGAGCGCGGGGCGGAGCTGGTCGCGCTCGCGTTGCCCGAGGAAAGCGGGCCGCGGACCGGGGAGTAGAGCAGCAGCCGCGCTCGGTTGCCTTCCCGGCGTTCGCGGCCGGCGGTGCCTCAGCGGCCGGGAAACTTGCCCTTGATCTTGATCCGCGACGTATCGTACGGATCGTAGCCGTTCTCCTTCGACGCCCGGCGCCGGTCGCGCCCCGTCGCGCCCGGCTCGTCCGCGACCGTAAGCGCGGTGTTGTCGAGGGCCTTCAGGTAGTCGAAGGTATCTTCCGTGCGCTCGTCGCCGGTCGACTCCTCGAGCTCGGTGATCCATGTCCACCGCGGCTGCCCCAGATCGTCGACGCCGATCGTGCCCATCGGGTTGTCCCGGGCGGAGACGACGAAGCGGATCCGCTCGTCCGCCTGCGGGTCGCCGGTCGGCTTCGCGCCGGCCGGGTCGTCGTCGCCGGGGGCCGGAGGCCTGGGCGTCCGCTTCATGTCGTCGGTCGGGCTCAGCTCGTTGCCTCGCGTGCGCATCGCGCCGTGAAAGGCACTTTATGAGAACGGAAGGCTGCGGAAAGTGACGCAGATCACGGTCCGCCCGGCGGCCGGAAGCGGCGGCGAGATCACATAAGGCGCCGCGACGCACGGCCGCAAATGCGCGCCGGGGCGCCGCCGCCAGCGGCGCCGTGCTCGACGCCGTGCCCGAGTTCGGTTAGCGTTTGCGGTTCTGATCGGCGCGCCTGTAGCTCAGTGGATAGAGCACTGCCCTCCGGAGGCAGGGGTCGGGGGTTCGAATCCCTCAGGGCGCGCCATTCTGCTTGGTGTCCGTTCCGAAGACATGGTTTACGGTTCATTCCGGAGACATGGTTTACACCTGCTCCGGGCGAAGGGGTTGGGGCCGGGTTCGATGCGCCCCTCGTCCTTGTCGAAGAAGCCTAACTCATAGTCTTATTGGATCAGCGGTGAATGGCTGCCTCGACGCCGGAGTCGGTACACGCTCCGAAGACGTTCACGGACAGTCCATCTCGTGATACGGCCACGGTGACGAGGCCCGTTGCTTCGTCGACGACGAAGCTGAAGGCGCGGCCTGCCTCGATCCCCTGCAAGTAGATCAGTCCGCCTTCTCTCCGATAGCTCGCGATCGGCGTCGACCGCTGTTCGTTGCTCGCTCGCGTCGTCGAGATCGTCTTCCGCTGCGTGTCGACGACGACGAACTGCGGCACGTCGGCCTCCCAGGGCTCCGCCTCGTAGCATTCGCCGGTCTCGACGCACAGCATGATGCGGGAGACGGAACACAACAGCCGGTCGGCTTCGGAAACGTCGTCACCCCACGCGCCTATCGGGACGAGCAACCCGATCCAACTCAGTGCAGACTTGTTCATTCAGATTCTCCGTACGGCGTGAGGCGTCCTCAGTACTTCACCAAGTAGTCTTTCGCCTCGAGACAGACGCTGAACGCCTTCTTGAAGTTGTCTATTTGCTCGGCTGTCGCCGTCTCGCGCTGCACGGCTCGCCCGGCGGCCGCGTCGGTCGCCTGCGCTTGTGCTTCCTTGGCCTTCCGCCGGCTGGCGATGGCGCCGAGAGCGGCGCCCCACGCCGCGCCCTCACCGGCGTCGTCATTCGCGATCTCGCCGATCAGCGCACCGGCCGCCGCGCCGCCGGCCGCACCCGCTGCGCCCGCTCCACGGCCTACCTGCTGCGCCTGCTGAAGCTCGGCCTGCGCCTGCTGCTCGTCGACGCCCTGCTGCTTCGCGAGGTCGAACGGATCGCCTCCTGTGTTGGCCACGGCCCATTGATAGCAATCAGATTCATCCATGGACTGTCTGCCGCTGTCCTGACCTTCGCTCGGGAACACGTAGACCTCGATCGCGGCCGCCAACGATTGCCCTTGCGCAAATGCGTAGACCGGCGCCAGAGACGCCAGCACGAATATCGTTCCGAGCATGCTGCTTTTCATGACTGGATCCCCGGGAACGGACTACAACACCTCTCCCGTCCGCGGTAACGCGGTTTCGGGCCGGCCACCGCGCAGGCCGCGATGAAACGGCGCCGTTTCCGTTTCCCTCAGGCGGCCGCCGGAGCCATCAACGCTCAAGCGTAGTCACGGTCGCGCGGTCCGAACATCGGCAATAGGTCCGATAGCGAGGCGGCTTTGCTCCAATGCACGCCCCAAGGTCGCCGACACGACAGCTGCTCCTCACGAAACGGGAATCACCACTTCTGCGGTATGGCCGATGCGGGCACGGCATCCCTGCGCACGTGCTCTAGCTTCTCGAGCTCTCTTTCACTACCACGAGCGGTTTCACGACCACGGCCGGTGAGCTCGGCTTGCGCGTCACGATCGCAACGTCGATGGTCGAGTATCGACGAAAGCCTTTGTGTCTCCACTCTGCGACAAATCACGAACTTTGGAACTAACTTCGTTTCTCATCCGTCTCTCCGTCTAGAGCGATGTTTTTCGGGGACCGCATGGAACGCCGACGAATCCTCATCGTCGACGACAGGGAAGACAACGCGAACGCGCTCGGCTCGCTTTTGAGACTCCACGGCTACGAAGTCTTCATCGAGACCGATCCGCTTGTCGCCCTGTCTGTCGCCGCCGAGAAGCGGCCGGACGCCGTTCTGCTCGATCTGGGCTTGCCGCGGCTGTCCGGCTACGACGTTTGCCGCTGCATCCGGGCGGAGCCCTGGGGCAAGGAGATGCTCATCATCGCGATCACCGGATGGACTCGCGAAAGCGACCGCGCCGAGGCGCGCGCTGCGGGTTTCGATCACTACCTCGTGAAGCCCGCCGAGCTCGAGACCGTCGAGACGCTGCTGAAGGGCGAGGACCGAAGAGCACCCCGACCGCCGAAGTGACGCGTGCCGACCGCGAACCGGCGGCGCGCGTCGCCGAAGCGCGTCACTCGCACAACTTCTGCCGCGATGGTCCATAATGGCGCGGTTTCCCGCGCTCCGTCCGTCTCGACAACGACACTATCGCGCCGTAGCCGATCATGCCGACTGTTGCCCGCCTCGCGGCACGGGGCGCCGCCCTGCTGCTCGCGTCGCTCGCCGCGAGCGCTCCGGCCCCCGCGCAGGAGACGGCCCCGCCGCCTGCCGAGCCGGCCGAGCCCGTCGAGCGTCGCGAGCCGCCGGTCATGGCCGAGGAAGTCGAGCAGCTTCGGGACGACCTGGAGGCCGGCCAGGAGCGGATCGCGCCGATGCTCGAGGCCGTCGACCCGAGCGAGGCGCAGGCGTGGCTCGATGCGAGCCCGCTCGAGCGGCTTCGTGAACGGCTCGCCGACCCTGCCCTCACGGACGAGGCGCGCGCGCTGTGGCAGGAGGCGCTAGACCGCGAGCAGGCGGCGGCCGAGCGCGTTCGGGCGGCCGTGAATTCCGCGACGCTCGTCGCGTCCGGAGACCAGCGGCTGCAGGAAGCGGAGCGCCAGGTGCAGGCGATCGGGGAATCGCTCGCGCGCGGCGACGCGGCCGACGCGGAACGTCCGCTGAGCGGCATCGAGCAGGAGATCGCATCGCTCCAGAGCCGGGAGGCGCAGATCGGGCTCGGCCTCGACCAGAGGCGCGAGACGCTCGCGCGCCTCGAGGAGCAGCTGCGCCGCCAGGCCGAGACGCTGGAGCAGCTCCGCCGCGTGCGCGAGCAGGAGCTCGCGGCCGCCGACGCCGAGGAGGTCGACGACCCGGCGCTCGCCGAAGCGCAGCAGGCGGCGCGCGCGGCGCTCGACCGCAGCACCGACGCACGCATCGTTGCCGCGCAGCTCGACTCGCGCACGACTCCGCCGCGCATCGAGCTTTTGCGGCTCGAAATCCGCGCGGACGAGCTCCAGGCACGATGGATCGAGGAGCGATTGCAGTCGCTCGAGGCGGAGTTCGACCGCCGGTCGACGGCCGAGCTCCGCGTGCTGAGCGCGGATCTTCAGACCTTGATCGAGGGCGATCCGGGCATCACGCAGCGGCTCGGCGGACCGATCACCGCGCTGCGGGCGCAAATCGATCGCATCGGCAGCACGCAGAACCGCATCCGCGCGTTGCAGGAGGATCGCGAGGACTATCGGCAGATCGAGAACGACCTCACTCAAACGCTCGCGAACGTGCGCGAGCGCCTGGCCGTCGGCGGGTTGACCGAGAGCCTCGGCGGACTCTTCCTCGAGGAGCAGCGGCGGCTGGGCGCGTTCAGCGACCTGCGCTTCACGCTCGGCGCGATCGAGCGCGAGCTCGCGCAGTCGCGGCTGCGGGCGATCTCGTTGCGCGAAAGCCAGCGCGAGAATCGAAGCGCGTCCGCCGGCGGCGGCACGGTCGACGCGGGTGCCGCGGAGCTCCGTCGGATTCGCGAGCAGGTGACCGGCGCGCTGCTCGAGGGCGAGGAGAGCCTAGCCGAGCAGCTTCAGCAGAACGAAGCGCGGTTGCGTGCCGTGGTCGCGCTCGTCGACGAGCTCGACCTCCTGTTGAGAGAGACGCTGCTTTGGTGGCCGAGCCATGAGCCGATCAGCGCCGAGTGGCTGATGCGCGTGCCGGCGGCCGTGATGGCGCTCCTCGAGCCCGAGTCGTGGCAGGCCACCGGGTCGGCCGTCAGGCGCGTCACGCTCGGCAGCCCCGGCATCAGCTTTCTCACGCTGCTCGTCGTCGGATTCGTGTATCGCAGCGGCCGCCGTACCGGGCGCCGGCTGTGGGAGCTCGCCGAGAAGACGCGCCACCGCTTCACCGACAACATCGGCCTGACGTTCAAGGCCATGGGCTGGAGCCTGCTGCGCATTCTGCCCGTGCCGATGCTGCTCGCCGTGCTCGCCTATCGTCTCCGCCAGCTTCCGGAGACCGCTCCGGGCGTCGAGATCCTGTCCGCGGTGCTGTTCAGCGCCGCGGTCTGGTGGCTTGCCGGGCACCTGCTGGTGCTGTTCATCAGCCGCAACGGCGTCGGCACGGTTCATTTCGAATGGAATCCGTCGTCTGTGCTGCGATTACGGCGCGACCTGCCGTGGTATCTGCCGGTCCAGTTCGTCCTGATCATCTGCCTCGCGCTCGCCTTCGGGCACCCGAACGACGTCGTGTTCGACGTCCTCGGCCGCGCTGCGCTCGTCGTCGCGGCCTCGCTCACCGGGCTGCTCGCCTGGCGTCTGCTCGCGCCCCGCGCCGAACCCGAGCACGCCGCGGAGCAAGACGGGCCGGCGCATGCGATGCCCGACCGCAGACGCCGCTTGATCCGGCTGGCGGCTGTCGGCTACGCCGGCGCGCTCGTGATCCTCGCCGCCGCGGGCTACCTCCTGACCGTCAGCGAGCTGCTGAGGCGCACGATCGATACCGCGGTCGTCGCCGGCGGCGTCTGGCTCCTCTATCGGCTCGCGTTGCGTGCGCTGATGTTGAGCGAGCTGCGCGTCAGGATCCGCCGCATGCACGAGCAGCGCGAGAAGGCCGCGGCGCTCGAGAGCACGGCCGCGCTCGGCGACGGCGCGGTCGAGGTGCCGGAGCCGCATCTCAGCATGGAGGACATCAACCAGCAAACGCGGACCCTCGTCCGCGTGACGGCCGGCGGGCTGATGGTGATCGGTCTGTTCTGGGTATGGGCCGACGTGCTCCCCGCGCTGAGCTGGCTCGACCGCGTGACGCTTTGGTCGCGGACGGTGACCGTCGCGGGCGCCGAGATCGAGAGCAGCGTCAGCCTCCAGGATCTGCTGCTCGCCGTCTTTCTCGCCGTGCTCTTCACAATGGCCGCGCGCAATCTGCCGGGCCTCGTCGAAATCCTATTGACGCGCGCGACCCGGATGGACGGCGCGGGGCGCTATACCGTCGCCACGCTGCTTCGCTATGCGATCACCGTCGTCGCGGTCGTGACCGCGTTCTCTCTGCTCGGCCTCCGCTGGAGCGAGCTTCAGTGGATGGTCGCGGCGCTGACGCTCGGCCTCGGCTTCGGGCTCCAGGAGGTGGTCGCGAACTTCGTCTCCGGCCTCATCATGCTGTTCGAGCGGCCGGTGCGCGTCGGCGACACGATCACGATCGGCGAGTACAGCGGCACGGTCGCGCGAATCCGCACCCGCGCGACGACGATCATCGACTGGGACAACCGCGAGATCGTCGTGCCGAACAAGACGTTCATCACCGAGCGCCTGATCAACTGGACGCTTTCCGACACGATGACGCGGATCGTTCTGCCCGTCGTCGTGCGTTACGAGACCGACCCCGAGCTGGTCATGCGCACGCTCTCGGAGATCGCGGCGAGCCATCCCTTCGTGCTCGCCGATCCCGCGCCCACCGTGCTGTTCACGAAGTTCGGAGAGCGCGGGCTCGAGTTCGAGCTGCGGGTCTACGTGAATCAGCTGCGCGAGCGCATGGACACGCTGAGCGATCTCCACCGCACGATCCTCGCGGTTTTCAGGGAACGCGGCATCGAGATCGCGGTGCCGCAGATGGACCTCCACGTCCGCGAGGTGCCGCCGGGCGCGGTCGACGGCGCGCGCCCGGCGGCGCCCGCTACGAGCTCTCCGCTGTCCGCTTAGCCGGGCGACGCCGCCGGGCGCGACGTCGCCCAAAGCGTGCGGCGCGGCACGCCATGGCGTGCCGGCGCTCGCGGCGGATGGAGGGTCACGTCTCGCGCGCGAGCGGCAGGCGCACCACGAACTCGCTCCCGCGTCCGATCCCTTCGCTCTTCGCGGTGACCGTGCCGCCGTGCAGCTCCGCGAGCCGTCTGACGAGCGGCAGACCGAGGCCCATGCCGCCGTCGATCGTCGCGCCGGCCTGAATGAAGCGGTCGAAGAGCCGCGGCAGAGTGGCCGCGTCGATGCCGATGCCGTCGTCGGCCACCGTGATCACGGCGTCGTCGCCGCTGCGCTCGACGCGTACCTCGATGCGGCCGCCGGGCGGCGTGAACTTCGCGGCGTTCGTCAGCAGATTGATCAGAATCTGCGCGAGGCGGACGTCGTCGCCGTCGACCCACAACGCGCTCTCCGGCCGCGTGTGGACGAGCAAGTGACGGCGCGCGTTCATCGACGGCGCGCACGTCTCGAGCGCGCGGTCCACGACGTCGCGCAAGTCCACTCTCGAGCGCTCGACGACGATCTCCCCGGCCAAGATGCTCGGCACGTCCCGGAGATCGTCGACGAGCCGCGTCAGATGCGCGAGCTGCCGGCGGATCCGGGCCTCGACCTCGCGCAGCTTCGCGGCATCCGGCGGCAGCAGCAGGGCGAGCAGCTCCGTCGATGCGTGGAGCGACGCGAGCGGGCCTCTGAGCTCATGAGCCAACGTCGCGAGAAACTCGTCGAGGCGCGCTTCCGCTGCCGCTTCGCTCGGCCCGGCCTGAACGCTGTCGGCCCGGCTTCCCGGCGATCCTTCGCGGGCGAGCCGCCTTGCGTTCCGGCCGGCGAACGTCCGTGCGACAGCCGCGAGGCTCGCATCGGCGTCCGCGAGGCGAGCGCCAGACACCGTGCGCCTCCAGGGCTGCAAAGCCTTCGAGCCGACGTCGCGATGTCTTTCCGTGTTCATGACGTGTCCGTTCCCTCCTCGAGAGCTGTGCGCAACGCGCGCAAGAGCGGAAGCCGATGCGCACGACGGCTCGCGGGCCGTCGGCCGCTTCCGCGTTGGAGTCGATGGATGAGACCCCGGTGTGGCGAGCGCGAAGACTCGCGCGCCACCCGGGGCTAGACGCGTGCGAGCAGCCTGCCCGTATGTCGTGTCAAGCGAAGGTGAGACGCGTACCGAAACATGCCGGGGATGCTGGCCGAAGGGTTCTCGGTTGTCAAACCCGCCCGCGGGGGCCGCGGCTCGGCCGAGCGAAGCCGCAGGTATAGAATCCGCGCATGCGCTCGTTCCCGACCCGCGTGCCGCAAGGGTGCGCGAAAGCGGTCTGGAATTTCGAAGGGGCTGCACCGATGGCCGACGTCCGGACTCACTACGACCGCCTCTTGGGCCCCGTCTACACCTGGATGGCGGGCGGCATCGAAAGCGCGCTCCGCCGCGGGGCGGACGAGCTCGACGCGCTCGGAGCGGCGCCGACCGTGACCGGCGCGCTCGCGGTGGATCTCGGCGCGGGTTTCGGGATGCACGCGATCCCGCTGGCCGAGCGCGGCTTCGAGGTGCTCGCGATCGACGCGTGCGCCGGCCTCCTCGACGAGCTCCGCGGTCGCGCAGGAGCGCTCCCGATCCGCACCGTCGAGGACGATCTGCTGTCGTTCGAGAAGCACTTGGCCCGAGCACCCGAGATCGTGCTCTGCATGGGCGACACGCTCACGCATCTTGCCGACGAGCCGTCCGTGGAGCGCCTCGTCGCCGGCGTCGCCTCGGTGCTCGCGCCGGGCGGGCGTTTCGTCGCGACCTTGCGCGATTACTCGTCGCCGCCGACCGGAGAGCGCCGCTTCATTCCGGTGCGCAGCGACGACCGGCGCATTCTTACCTGCTTCCTCGAGCCCGGCGCCACGCACGTGATCGTGCACGACATCCTGCACGAGCGGGTCAATGGGGAGTGGACGATGCGCGTCAGCAGCTACCCGAAGCTGCGCCTCGCGCCCGCCCGGCTCGCGAGCGTGCTCGAAGCGCGCGGCCTTCGCGTCGACGCGCGCACGATGCCGTCGGGGATGATTCGAGTGACCGCCGTCCGGGCCTGACGGCGCATCGCCTCTATTGCGCGGCCGGCGCGGCCTCGCCCCCTTGGGCCTGCTCGACCATGTACTCGACCGCGGCCCGGATCTCGTCGTCCGACAGATCGAGCCGCCCGCCCTTCGCGGGCATGAATCCGCTCTCGCCCTGGAAGCCGTTCAACGCATGGTCGACGAGGACGTCCATGCCCTTCGCGATCCGGTCCGCCCACGCCTCCATGTCGCCGACGACCGGGGCGCCGGCATTGCCGGGCGGCGCGTGGCAGAGGTAGCAGGCCTCGTTGAAGACCTGCGGGCCGGAAAGCGGCATGTCGACCGGGGCCGGCGCCGCGGCCGCCGCCTGGCGCGCCGCCTCGAGCTCCTCGTCGCCGATCAGCACGACCTCGCCGACCGGCTCGATGCGCGCGAGAATCTCGGCCTGCACTCGCGGGTCCTCGATGACGAATTGGCCCTGCGTGTCGATCGCGATCGCGCGCGCCAGGAAGAACAGCCCGACGGCCACGCCCATCAGGATCCCGATCACGAGCATGAAGCTGTCGAAGAATTGCTGGTCCTGGTCCCGCAAAACGAAGGTCCTCTCGAGTGGGGGGAGTCGAAAGCGGGCGCGATTATAGCCGATCGACCGCCGGTCACGGGATCTTGTCGAGGCAGCGGAGCTGCAGCGCCTCGGCAACGTGAGCGGCCGACACGCGATCGGCCGACGCGAGGTCCGCGATCGTTCGCGCGACCCGCAGCACGCGCACGCAGCTGCGCATGCTGAGCCGCCAGCGGTCGACCGAGCGCTGGAGGATTCGGCCGGCCTCGCCGTCGAGAGCAGCCTCGCTCCAGATCGCGGCGTCGCCGAGGCGGGCGTTCAGCCGTCCGGCCCTGCGGAGCTGGCGCTCGCGCGCCGCCGCGATCCGAGGCAGGACCTCCGCGGTCTCGGGCTTCGGGGCCTGCCCTGCGACATTCGAGAACGGCACGCGCGGCACTTCGACGTGCATGTCGAATCGGTCGAGTAGCGGGCCCGAGACGCGCGCGCGGTACTGCTCGAGTCGTGACGCCGAGCAGCTGCACCGGTCGGTCCCGTCGCCGCGGTGTCCGCACGGGCAAGGATTCATCGCGGCGACGAGCTGAAACTCGGCCGGGAAGGTGACCTGCTCGCGGACGCGCGAGATCCGTGCGACGCCCGCCTCGAGCGGCTCGCGCAGCGCCTCGAGCGCGTTCCGCGAGAACTCCGGCAGCTCGTCGAGAAACAGCACGCCGCGATGCGCGAGCGAGATCTCACCCGGCCGCGGCCGGCTGCCGCCGCCGACGAGGGCGCTCGCGGAGGCCGTATGGTGCGGCGCGCGAAACGGCGCCCGCAGCCCGTTCTCGAGCGCGGCACGGTCGCCGGCGACCGACGCGATCGTCGCGACGAGCATCATCTCGTCGAGCGTGAGCGGCGGCAGCAAGCCGCGAAAGCGCTCGGCGAGCATGCTCTTGCCGCTGCCCGGCGGGCCGATGAGCAGGACGTTGTGGCCGCCAGCCGCCGCGATCACGAGTGCGCGCTTCGCGACGGCCTGGCCGCGCACGTCGCCGAGATCCGCGCCGGTGTCCGCCGGTGTACGGAGCGGCTGCGGCCGGACCCGGGGGAGCGGCCGGCTGCCGTCGAGATGCGCGAGCACGTCCTGAAGGTGCGCCGCCGAATAGACTTCGGCGTCGTCGACCAGAGCCGCCTCGACCGCGTTGCCGGCCGGCAGCACGATCGCACGGCCGGCCCGTTTCGCCGCGAGCACCGCGGGGAGAGCGCCCGTGACCGGACGAAGCTCACCGGAGAGCGCGAGCTCGCCGATGAACTCGATCTGCGACGTGCTCCATGAGCCCGGCTGCGCGGCCGCGACGAGCCCGAGGGCGATCGGAAGGTCGAACCGGCCGCCGTCCTTCGGCACGTCCGCCGGGCCGAGGTGCGTCGTGATCCGCATGTCCGGCAGCTTCACGCCGCACGAGTCGAGCGCCGCACGGACGCGATCCTTGCTCTCCCGAACGGCGGCGTTCGGCAGGCCGGTGATCGCGAAGGCCGGCAGGCCGCGCGCGAGGTGGACCTCTACGGTGACCTCGTAGGCTTCGAGCCCGCTCTGGCCGCGGCTCAGCAGCCGCGAGAGGCTCATGGCGGGACGCGGCAGATTGCGGCGCGAGTGGCCGAGCTCGAGCGGCGCCCTGCCGGCCTCGCGCGCCGCGCGGCCGAGCTCCGGCCCCGGTGGCGCGCCGCCGAGCCTCGGTGCCACGCGGCCGCCCGGCGCGGCCGCCCGCCGTCAGCCGGGCTCCGGCCCCTTCTGGCCGCCGAGCTCGCGCTCGAGCTCCGCGAGCCGCGCCTCGAGCGCTTCGAGCTTCTCCCGCGTCCGCTCGAGCACGGCGGCCTGCACGTCGAATTCTTCCCGCGTGACGAGATCCATCCGCTCGAGGCCGGATTGCAGCAACGCGCGGAAATTGCGCTCGAGATCGTCGCCGAGCGCGCGGAGATTCTGCGGTAGCGACTGCGCGAGCTGCCGGGCAAGATCGTCTAGGCTGGAACGAGTGAACTTCTCGGGCATTTCATTCCCCATCGCCCCGGGCTTCGAGCCTCGAAACCGGGCGAGCCGGCGATAAACACGATCTCCATCATACCCCGCGTCGGCGGCCGGCTTCCGGTCCCTTCGGGCGCCCGGCGGGGGCGCCCGAATCCGAGCGGACCGAAGCCGGGCAAAAGGCGACGGCGTTCACGCGAGCGCCGTGGGGCAGCGTGCTAGACTCCGGCCCACCCGAAGCGGAGGCCTTCTCGTGCGGCTGCTTTTCTGCCTGTCGTTGGCGCTCGTCGCCGCGATCGTATCGGCGGACGACGTGGTTTATCGTTCGATCAGCCCGGACGGCACGGTCGTCTACAGCGACCGGCCGCTCGAGGCCGGGGCCACGCCGGTGCTGGTCGTGACGTCACACGCCGGCGTCGTGCACACCGCGCCTCCCCCGCCGCCGGTGCCCGCCCGCCCGGCCGAGGCCCAGCCGGCGGAAGACGCCGGGCAGGCCTCGCAGACCGAGAGCGCGCGGCCCGAGCCGACGGCCGAGGAGCGCGCGCAGAATTGCGCCGTCGCGCGCGAGCGTGTGGAGCGCTACGCCACCGCGCATCGGCTCTACCGGACGCTGCCGAGCGGCGAGCGCGAGTACCTGAATGACGCCGAGATCGACGAGGCCCGAGCCCGCGCCGCGGCTGATGTCGAGACCTGGTGCGGCTGACGAGGCGGCCCGCGACGAGACATCCCCGCCGCAGAGGCTCCCGGCAGACGACTTCTTCCTGCCGGATTTCTGTCATCCGCGCATGGTGCTCGCGGTCGTCCTGATCTCGGAGCTCCTCGCCGTCGTGTTCGCGCTCGTCCGTCCGGCCGAAACGCCGTTTCTGACGGACCTCGCCCGCCTGTCCCTGTTCGTGCAGTGGCTTGGCCTCACCGGCGCGGGCCTGCTGTGCTTTGCGCGGCGCTGGCTCGCGCGCCTTTCCGTGCCGGCCGCGACGACCTCGATCTTCGTGTTGCTGATGCTGAACGCTGCGGTCTTCTCGGCGCTCGCGCTCTGGCTCGGCGCCCGGCAGCCCGCGCTCGCGGGTGCCGCGCTCTTTCCGTCGGATGCGCCCGCGTTCCTGCTGCGGACGGAGGCGATCTGCGTGATCGTCGCGGCGCTGCTGTTGCGCTACTTCTTCGTCGCGCACCAGTGGCGCCATCACGTCCGCGCCGAGGCGCGCTCGCGCATCCACGCGCTCCAGGCGAGGATGCGGCCGCACTTCCTGTTCAACAGCATGAACACGATCGCCGCGCTGACGCGCACCGACCCGCGCCGCGCGGAGGAGGCCGTCGAGGATCTCGCCGATCTCTTCCGCGTGACGCTGCGCGACTCGGACCGTCCGCTTCGGCTCAAGGAGGAGCTCGAGCTCTCGCGGATCTATCAGCGCATCGAGGAGCTTCGGATCGGCGACCGGCTGAAGGTGGTCTGGGACGTCGCCGCCGTGCCGATGCGCGCGCTCGTGCCGAGCCTGACGATCCAGCCGCTTCTCGAGAACGCGATCTACCACGGCATCGAGCCGCTCGATGCGGGCGGGACCGTCACGATCGCGGGCCGGGTCGAGGGCCGCGATCTCGTCTTCACGATCACGAATCCGGTCGCGCCCGAGGCCGAGGAGCGCCCCGGCAACCGCCAGGCGCTCGAGAACCTGCGCCAACGCCTGCGGCTCGCCTACGGCGATCGCGGCCGTCTCGAGACCGCGAGCGCGAACGGGCTCTACGCGGTCACCGTTCGAATTCCGCTCGAGCAGTGAGCGAGCCGATCGAAGTGCTGATCGTCGACGACGAGCCGCCCGCCCGGGAGCGGCTCGAGCGGCTCATCGGCGAGCTCGACGGCTTTCGGGTCGCCGGCAGCTGCGCGTCGGGGCTCGAGGCGCTCGCGGAGGTCGCGCGGCTGAAGCCCGCGATCGTGCTGCTCGACATCCGCATGCCGGGCATGACCGGCATCGAGGCCGCGCGACACCTGAGCGCGCTCGCGGCGCCGCCGGCGGTCGTGTTCACGACGGCCTACGATCAGTACGCGCTCGAGGCCTTCGAGTCGCACGCCGTCGGCTACTTGCTGAAGCCGGTCCGCCGCGAGCGGCTTCTGTCGGCGCTGAAGCACGCGTCGCGGCTCGGTCCTCCGCAGCTCGAGGGCATCGCCTCGCCGGCGCGGCCGCTCTCCGCGCGCCGGCACGTCGCGGCCCGCGTGCGCGACGAGCTGCGGCTGATACCGGTCAAGGAAATCCTCTACTTTCGGGCCGACCAGAAGTACGTGACGGTGCGGCACCTGCGCGGCGAGGAGCTGATCGACGAGTCGCTCCGCCGGCTCGAGGAAGAGTTCGCCGCGGATTTCGTGCGCGTGCACCGCAGCCTCCTCGCGGCCGTCGAGCACGTCGACGCGCTCGAGAGGAGCGACGACGCGTCCTATGCGCTGCGCATGCGGCACACCGGGGAGCTGTTGCCCGTGAGCCGCCGGCAGCTCGGGGAGCTCAAGCGCCGCCTCGGCGCACGGCACGGGAAGCGGCCTGGAATGTGAGCGCACGCGCATAGACAATACGCCGCACTCACCCCCGTCACGCACACGATGACCGAACAGCACACGTCCGACGGGCGCGAGACGGCCGGCCCAAGCGCACCCGCCGTCGAGAACCTCCCCCGCTCTTCGTCCCCCGGGGCCTGGCCCGTGATCGCCGCGGCATTCGCGATGGCGCTCGCGCTGCTCGCGACCGCGATCGCGGGGCTTCTGTGGTGGCAGTACCGGCAGTTCTACGTCGCGCTGCACGGCACGGACACCGAGATCGAGGCATCGCTCGAGCGCGTGCGGGCGACGCAGCGCGCCTTCTCGGATCGGCTCGACGATCTCGCGGAATCCACGGTGGCAAGCGGAGCGCGCGTCGATGCGGCGGTCGAGCGGATCGCGGACTTTCCGGCGCAGCTCGCGGACGTCGAGCGGCGCGTCGAGGAGTGGCCGGCGCGGCTCGCCGCGATCGAGTCGCGGTTGGACGCGATCCAGGGCGGATCGATCGACGCACGCAACGCGTGGCTGCGGGCCGAGGCGGAGTACTACCTGACGGTCGCGAACACCGAGCTCGCGCTTGGCGGCCGATGGGACAACGCCGTCGCCGCGCTCGAGCTCGCGGACGATCGGCTGCGCGCGCTGGCCGACCCGGCGCTCGCCGAGGTGCGGCGGCGGGTCGCCGACGAGCTCGTCGCGCTCCGGACCGTCGATCCGCCCGACGTCGAGCGGATCGTGTTCCGGCTCGCGAGCCTCGCCGCGCGGGTCGACGAGCTGCCGTTGCGCGCGGCGGGCCGCGCCGGTGCGGACGCGACCGAGGTTTCGCCGGAGGAGGCGGAGCCCGGCCTCGACCGGCTGCTCGCCGGCGTCAAGCGCGCGCTCTCGAGCCTCGTCACGATCGAGCGCCGCGAGGAAGCGGCCGCGCGCACGCTCTCGGCCGAGCGGCGCACCCTTGCGCGCCGCGAGCTCGCGATCGAGCTTCAGCTCGCGCAGATCGCCGCGCTCCGCGGCGAGCCGGACGCGTACGCCGGCAGCCTCGATGCGGCCGCCGCGCTCCTCGAGCGGGACTTCGACGCGGCGGACGCCGCCGTGAAGGCGGCCGCCGCGCTCGTGGACGAGCTCGCCGGCGTCGTCATCGACGCGCCCCGCCCGGACATCGGCGGCTCGCTGGCCCTGCTGCGCGAGCTCTCGGCCGGGGCCGAATGATGCGCTTCGGCCTCGCCGTCGTCGCCGCCCTGCTCGCCGGCGCGGTCGCCGCGCATTTCCTGCTCCAGGACCGCGGCTACGTGCTGATCGACTTCCGCGGATACATCGTCGAGATGTCCGTCCCGGGGCTCGTGCTGGTGCTCGCGGCGGCCTACCTGCTGATTCGCGCCGCGGCCGGCATTTGGCGCGCGCCGCGCGCGCTCGGCACGGCGCTGGCCGACCGCCGGACGCGCCGTGCCGGCATGAAGCTCACCCGCGGCCTGATGCAGCTCGCCGACGGCAACTGGGCGAAAGGCGAGCGCTTGCTCACGCAGGGCGCCCGCGGCAGCGGCACCCCGCTCGTGAACTATCTGATGGCGGCGCGCGCGGCGCACTGGCAGGGGTCGCGCGAGCGCCGCGACGAATGGCTGCGGATCGCGTACGAGGCGCAGCCGGACGCCGAGCAGACCGTCCTGCTCACGCAGGCCGAGCTTCAGCTCGAGGCCGGTGAGCACGAGCGGGCGCTCGCGACCGCGTCGCGGGTGCTCGAGTCGGCCGCGAAGCATCCGGTGGCGCTCGCGCTCGCGGCGCGTGCGTGCGTCGCGCTCGGCGACCGGCGGCGGCTCGCGGAGCTCTTGCCGCGGCTCGGCCGCGCGCAGCTGTCGCCGGAGCTGCTCGAGGAGGCCGCGGCCGAGGCGCTTCGCGGCGTCACCGCGGGGCCCGAGGTCACGCAGGAAGCGCTCGACCGCTACTGGAAATCGCTGCCGGCCGACATCCGCGCGCTGCCGCGGCTGCTGGTCCTTCGGGCGCGCGCGCTCGATCGCCTCGGGCTCGGCGACGAGGCCGAGCGGGAGCTGCGCTCGGCGCTGAAGCGCCGCTGGTCGGCGCCGCTCGTCGCGGCCTACGGCGAGATCCGCACGAATCGACCGGCGGAGCAGCTGCGCCACGCCGAGGCGTGGCTCCGGCAGCGCCCGGAGGATGCGGCGCTGCTCGTCGCCGCGGCCCGCCTTTGCGTCGTGAACGAGCTTTGGGGCAAGGCCCGGAGCTATCTCGAATCGGCGATCGCGATCGACCCGGCGCCCGCGTCCTATGCCCTCTACGGGCGGCTGCTCGACCGGCTCGGCGAGAACGACGGCGCGGCGCTCGCGTTCCGCTCGGGCCTCGCGCTCGTCGACGGCGGGGAGACGCCGTTGCCGGCGCTCGCGCCGCCGCGGCGCGGGCGCGAGCGCGACGAGGAGGAGGACGATGACGAGGCCGAAGCCCTCCTCCCGGGTGCCGGCAAGCCCGCGCCGGGCGCGGGCGGGGAAGGCCCGGCGCCCTCCTAAGCTGAATCGCGTCCCGCAAATACCGATACAGGATGCTTGACGGGACGCTTGCGCGCATGGACGCGCGCGAGCGAGCCTACAGGGATGTATCCACGGCGTTCCCGCCAAGCATCCTGTATCGGTATTTGCGGGACGCCACACCAGGAGCGCGGCGGCGTCAGCGCGGCATCGAGCGCCGCGAGTCGAGCCACTCGAGCAGCGGGTCCCACTGCTCCCAGTCGGGCCACGCGAGATACGGCGGCAGCTCGTGCACGCCGAGGCCGCGCTGGTACGCGCGGATGTAGTTCTGGGCCTCGCGCAGCGTCGCGATGTAGGGCACCTTCAGCTTCGACAAATACGCGTCGAGCTCCTCGAAGATCAGCGTGTTGTCCCGCACGCGATTCGCGACCAGCGCCACCTTGGCCTTCTTGTCCGCAATCTTGTGGACGTTGAGAAGCTCCTCGACGAAGCTCGCGGCCGCCTTGATGTCGATCGGCGACGGAAGCACGGGCACGATGATGCTTTCGGCGCGCTTCACGAGATCGGTGAGCTCGCGGCCGTGCGAGCGTGCCGGCGCGTCGATGATCAGGTACTCGGTATTGCGCGGGACGGAGCGGAGCCCCGAATCGAAGCCCTCGATTCCGGTGATCGGGCCGTAGTCCTCCGGGCGCTCCTCGAGCCAGGCGAGCGCGGAACGCTGCGGGTCGAAGTCGGCCAGCGCGGTGCCGAAGCCCTCGGAAGCGTAGTAAGCGGCGAGGTTCGTGGCGATCGTGCTTTTTCCGCACCCGCCCTTCGCGTTCATGATCAGGATACTTCTCATAGCCACTCCCGAGCGTTCCGGTCGTACTTAATCGTCGGGCCCCGACCGCCGCCAGGCGCATAACTTAGCGATGCTTATGACAAATGTCCAATTGCCGAGACCATTCAAGACTCACGCGTACATGCGCGGCCCACGCCTGCCTGCAACGAGGTGCACGAAGGCGCTTTCGAAAACGCCTCCGGTCGAGCGCCGGACCGCGGCGGTCGAATGGCCCGAGTGTGCCTTCGGAGGGCGCGCCAGGCCGTGAACCGTTTCTACTCGGCGAAAAGCGCCGAGCGCCCGGCGCTCAGTCGATGCCGAGCTCGGCCCAGCGCCGGTCGACGCGCTCGACGATATCGCGGCGCATCGTGATCGGGCGGCCCCACTCGCGCGAGATCTCGCCCGGCCACTTGCTCGTGGCGTCGATGCCGAGCTTCGAGCCGAGGCCCGCGACCGGCGACGCGAAGTCGAGATAGTCGATCGGCGTGGATTCGACGACGACCGTATCGCGCGCCGGGTCGACGCGGGTCGCGATCGCCCAGACCACGTCCTTCCAGTCGCGCGCGTCGATGTCGTCGTCGACGACGATCACGAACTTCGTGTACATGAACTGGCGAAGGTAGGACCAGATCCCGAACATCACGCGGCGCGCGTGCCCGGGGTATTCCTTGCGGATCGCGACCACCGCGACGCGGTACGAGCACGCCTCGCTCGGCAGGTAGAAGTCGACGATCTCGGGGAACTGAGTTTGCAGGATCGGAACGAACACGTCGTTCAGCGCGAGGCCGAGGACGGACGGCTCGTCCGGCGGGCGCCCGGTGTACGTCGTGTGGTAGATCGGATCGCGCCGGTGCGTGATCCGCTCGACGGTCATCACCGGGAAGGTCTCGGCCTCGTTGTAGTAGCCCGTATGGTCGCCGAACGGCCCTTCGAGCGCCGTCTCGCCGGGCTCGATGTAGCCTTCGAGCGTGATCTCCGCGTGCGCCGGCACGCGCAGCGGCGACCCGATGCACTCGACGAGCTCGGTGCGCTCCCCGCGGAGAAGGCCCGCGAACGCGTACTCCGAGAGCGTGTCCGGGATCGGTGTGACGGCCGCGAGGATCGTGGCCGGATCAGCGCCGATGCTGACGGCCACCGGGAAGCGCTCGCCGGGCCGGGCTGCCTGCCACGCCGCGAAGTCGGTCGCGCCGCCGCGGTGCGCGAGCCAGCGCATGATGACCTTGTTCGCGCCGATGACCTGCTGCCGGTAGACCCCTAGATTCTGCCGCTCGTCGTCGGGGCCCCGCGTCGTCGTGAGACCCCACGTGATCAGCGGGCCTGCGTCGTCCGGCCAGCAGGTCTGCACCGGCCACGCGCCGAGGTCGACGTCGGCGCCTTCGATCCGCACCTCCTGCGTCGCGCCCGAGCGAAGCACCCGCGGCGCCATCTTCATGATCTCCTTCACGAGCGGCAGCTTGCGGAAGGCCTCGCCGACGCTTCGCGGCGGCTCCGGCGCTTTCAGCGCGGCCAACACTTTGCCGAGCTCGGTGAAGATCTCCGGGCCGTCGGCGCCGAGCGCGGCCGCGATCCTCGACTCGGTGCCGAACAGATTGCCGAGCGCGCGAATGCCGCCGCGGCCGACGTCGTTGAACAGGAGCGCCGGACCGCCCGCGAGCAGCGTCCGGCGGCAGATCTCGGTCAGCTCGAGCGCGGGATCGACGTGCGCCTCGACCGTCCTGAGCTCGCCTCGCCGCTCGAGCAGCGCGAGGAACTCGCGCAGATCCCGGCAGGGCTGCTGCGCTTTGGGCCACGGAGTTTCCACTATACTTTGCCGGGCTGCCGACCGTACGAAGGACGATGTGCGCGCCGCGGAGCGTGCGGCGCGATCGCCTGGAATCGAAACGCGAGCCGCGCGCGACGCGCCCGGCGACATTAACCTTCCGTTCCACGCATTACCAGTAGGGCACGGACCAGCATGCGGATCCGCTTCGCGAAGATGCACGGTCTCGGAAACGACTTCATGGTCGCGGAGTGGCCGGCCGGCGCGCCCGTGCCCGAGCCTGCCGCGGTCCGGGCGCTCGCGGACCGGCGGCTCGGCGTCGGCTTCGACCAGCTGCTGATCGTGACGCCGTCGGCCGAAGGCGACGCCGCGTACCGCGTCTTCAACAGCGACGGCGGCGAGGTCGAGCAATGCGGCAACGGCGCCCGCTGCATAGCGCGCTTCGTCGCCGCGCGCGCCGGCGACGTGTCGCACCGGAGGCTCGTGCTGCAGAGCGCGGGCGGGCGCGTCGAAGCCGAGGTGGAGCCGTCAGGCCTCGTGAGCGTGAACCTCGGCGTGCCCTGCTTCGATCCGGCGTCGCTGCCGTTCTCGGCGGACGCCGAGCGCGACCGA
Organism: Gammaproteobacteria bacterium; assembly: GCA_036381015.1. Classification (NCBI taxonomy): domain Bacteria; kingdom Pseudomonadati; phylum Pseudomonadota; class Gammaproteobacteria; species Gammaproteobacteria bacterium. Next base: position 34,801 of record DASVDR010000021.1, on the reverse strand, counting down.
TACCGTGTGCGCGTCGGCGATCGCGAGATCGAGCTCGGTGCAGTCTCGATCGGCAATCCGCATGCGGTCATCCACGTGGATTCGGTGGACGAGGCCGACGTGGGTATACTGGGCGCCGAGCTCGCGGCGCATCGGAATTTTCCGAAGGGCGTGAACGTCGGTTTCTTGGAGATTGTGCGTCGCGACTCGATTCGTTTGCGCGTCTACGAGCGCGGCGTGGGCGAAACACCGGCGTGCGGCACGGGGGCCGCGGCGGCGGTGGCGGTAGGGCGGCGCTGGGGGGCTCTGGCCGAGAAGGTCGAGGTGCGGCTCTCGGGAGGCTCGCTGACCGTCCGCTGGCCGGGTCCCGGTATGCCGCTGTGGCAGACCGGGCCGGCAACCACGGTGTACGAGGGTCAGATCGAACTATGAGCCAACAGAAGAACGAGGCCGCGCTCAGCGAGACGTTCACCGAGAGCGCCATCGCGGATTATCTGCGCAGTCACCCGGACTTCTTCGAACGCCACACGCCGCTTCTGCTGCGGCTGCGATTGCCTCACCCGACGAACGGCTTCACGGTCTCGCTCGTCGAGCGTCAAGTGTCGATGCTCCGTCAGCGCAACGGCGAGCTCGAGCGGCAGCTGAAGGATCTGATCGCCGTCGCGAAGGTCAACGACTCGCTGATCGAGAAGATCCATCGGCTGTCCATCCGCCTGATGGCGGCCGAAAGCTGGGATGAACGGCTCGAGCAGCTCGAGACCAGCCTGCGGGAGGATTTCGGCGCCGAGCGCGCGGCGCTAGTGCTGTTCGGCACCGAGGAGTCACCGGCCGTGCGCGACGGCTTCGTCTGGAAGCTGCGGCGCGACGACCCGCTGCTGCGGCCGTTCCTGACTTTCCTGCAGGCCGCGCGCCCGCGTTGCGGCCCGATGCGCGAGCGGCAGAGAGCGGCGCTCTTCGAGCGCGACGCGGAGAGCGTCGGCTCGGCCGCGATGCTCCCGCTCGGTCCTGAGGCGAGCGTCGGCTTCCTCGTCGTCGCGAACCGCGATCCGTCGCACTTCCACCCGGGGCAGCGGATGGATTTCCTCGTGCGGATCGGCGAGCTGATCGCGACCGCGCTGGCGGCCCCGCAGGCGTCGCGTGCAGCCGTCTGACGCGCTCGCGTCGTTCCTGCGCGAGCTCGAGACCGAGCGGCGGCTGTCGCGCCATACCGTCGCTGCCTATCGGCGCGACGTCGATGCGCTCCTCGACTTCTGCACGCGGGAGCGCGTCGCTTCCCTCGCGTCGATCGATGCGTACCACGTTCGGCGCTTCGCCGCCGAGTGCCACCGCCGCGGCGCGAGCCCGCGAAGCATCGCCAGGCGTCTGTCGGCCGTGCGCACGTTCTTCGGGTTTCTGCTGCGTGCCGGGGTCGTCGCGCAGAATCCGGCCGTGCACGTGCAGGCGCCGAAGCCGTCGCGCCGGCTGCCGAAGACGCTCGATACGGATCAGGTCGCAAGCCTGCTGAAGCGGACCGGCTCCGGCCCGCTCGCGCTCCGGGACGCGGCGATGCTCGAGCTTTTCTACTCGTCCGGGCTGAGGCTCGCGGAGCTCGTGAGCCTCGACGTCGACGCCGTCGACCTCCGCGATCGGACGGTCCGCGTCACCGGCAAGGGCGGGAAGGACCGCGTCCTGCCGGTCGGGCGGGTCGCGGCGGCCGTGCTCCAGGAGTGGCTGCGGGCGCGGCCGGCCCTCGCCCGCAACGGCGAGCGGGCGATGTTCGTCAGCCGGCGCGGCAACCGGCTCGCGGCCCGCTCCGTGCAAGCGCGGGTCGAGGCTTGGGCGCGGCGCGCGGGCGCGCCGGTGCGCGTGCACCCGCACATGCTGCGGCACTCCTTCGCGTCCCACTTGCTCGAGTCGAGCGGCGACCTGCGCGCGGTCCAGGAGCTTCTCGGCCATTCGAGCCTCTCGACGACGCAGGTCTACACGCACCTTGATTTCCAGCACCTGGCCCACATTTACGATAAAGCACACCCTCGCGCGCGGCGGCGCTGACCCCGACGCGCCGCGAAACCTCGGGCCGCGGCCCGGGCGGCTCCCGCCGCCCGAATCGGCGTTCGGGCCCGTGCACGGCCCGATTCGCAACAAGAGCGCATGACGAGCAAGCGATGACGCAATTTCACGGCACCACGATCCTGTGCGTGCGCCGCGGCGGCAAGGTCGCCGTCGGCGGCGACGGCCAGGTGACGATGGGCGACAAGATCATGAAAGGCAACGCGCGCAAGGTGCGCCGGCTGCGGGACGGGCGCGTGCTCGCCGGCTTCGCCGGCGGCACGGCCGACGCGTTCACGCTGTTCGAGCTTTTCGAGAAGAAGCTCGAGCAGTACGGCAATCTGACCCGGGCCGCGATCGAGCTCGCGAAGGACTGGCGCACGGATCGAATGCTGCGCCGGCTCGAAGCCTTGCTCTGCGTCGCGGACGCGACGCAATCGCTGCTGATCTCCGGCACCGGCGACGTGATCGAGCCCGAGCGCGATCTGATCGCGATCGGCTCGGGCGGCGCCTATGCGCAGGCGGCGGCACAGGCGCTGCTCGAGAACACCGACCTCGACGCGCGCAGCATCGTCGAGAAGGCGATGGAGATCGCGGCCGACATCTGCATCTATACGAACCACAAGATCACGATCGAGGAATTGTAGAGAGCCGCACCGATGTCGATGACGCCACGCGAGATCGTCCAGGAGCTGGACAAGCACATCATCGGCCAGGACGAGGCGAAGCGCGCCGTCGCGATCGCGCTGCGCAACCGCTGGCGCCGCGCGCAGGTGGCCGAGCCTTTGCGCAGCGAGATCACGCCGAAGAACATCCTGATGATTGGGCCCACCGGCGTCGGCAAGACGGAGATCGCGCGCCGGCTCGCGAAGCTCGCGAACGCGCCGTTCATCAAGGTCGAGGCCACGAAGTTCACGGAGGTCGGCTACGTCGGGCGCGACGTCGACTCGATCGTGCGCGATCTCGTCGACATGGCCGTGAAGATGATCCGCGAGGACGCGATGCGGAGAGTGTCGCACCGCGCCGAGGACGCGGCCGAGGACCGGCTGCTCGATGCTCTGCTGCCCGGCACGCATCAGGACAGCGAAGGGCGCGAGACGCGCCAGCGCTTTCGCAAGATGCTGCGGGAAGGCAGCCTCGACGAGCGCGAGGTCGAGGTGGACGTTCAGGCGCCTTCGGTCGGCGTGGAGATCATGGCGCCGCCCGGCATGGAGGAGATGACGAGCCAGCTCCAGAGCATGTTCAAGAGCCTCTCGAGCGGCCGGCGGCGCAGGCGCAAGCTCAAGGTGAAGGACGCGCTGAAGCTTCTGAAGGACGAGGAAGCGGCGAAGCTCGTGAACGAGGACGAGATCAAGCTCGAGGCGCTCCGGGCCGTCGAGGAGAACGGCATCGTGTTCATCGACGAGATCGACAAGGTGGCGCGGCGCTCGGAATCGATCGGCGCCGACGTGTCGCGCGAAGGCGTGCAGCGCGACCTGCTGCCGCTCGTCGAGGGATCGACGGTCAGCACCCGCTACGGCATGGTCCGCACGGACCACATCCTGTTCATTGCGTCCGGCGCCTTCAGCGTCGCGAAGCCGTCGGACTTGATCCCGGAGCTTCAGGGCCGGTTTCCGATCCGCGTCGAGCTTTCGGCGCTCGGCATCGACGACTTCGTCGCGATCCTGACGGAGCCGAGCGCGTCGCTCACGGAGCAGTACGCGAGCCTGCTCGGCACGGAGCGGGTTCAGCTCCGGTTCGACGACACCGGTATCCGCCGCATCGCGGAGGTGGCGTACGAGGTGAACACGCGCAGCGAGAACATCGGCGCGCGCCGGCTGCACACGGTGCTCGAGCGCTTGCTCGAGTCGATCTCGTTCGAGGCGGCGGACCGTGCCGGGGAGACGGTCGTCGTCGACGCCGCATACGTCGACGCCCATCTGGGCGAGCTCGTCAAGGACGAGGACCTGGCGCGCTACATCCTTTGACCGCGCGGTGTTGCTACGATTATCCGCTTCTCGGTCAGGGGGCGGATCCGCCCCGAAGGTGAGCGGCGAGATGGGCGAGACAGAAACCCCGCGGCCCGTCGAGATCAGGCTGCGAAAGCGCGCGCGGCGCCTGGCGGTCGTGTTCTCCGACGGCTTCGAGACGGAGCTCGACGCCGAGTACCTGCGCGTGCACTCGCCGTCGGCCGAGGTCAAGGGGCATGGGGCCGGCGAGGGCGTGCTCGTCACCGGCAAGGAGAACGTCGGCATCGAGCGGGTGGAGCCGGTGGGCGCGTACGCCGTGCGCCTCGTCTTCGACGACGGGCACAGTACCGGGCTGTACACGTGGCCTATACTGTACGAGCTCGGCCGTCACCGCGAGCGCAATTGGCGCCGGTACCTCGAGCGGCTGAGCAAGGCCGGAAAGACCCGCAATTCGACATGACCACGGACGTCCACAGGCGCGCCGAGCCGAAGCCCACGCCGGAGCCGTTCACGGACTTCGGCTACGAGCGCGTGCCGAAGAGCGCGAAGAAGGCACGCGTGCGCGCCGTGTTCGATTCCGTCGCGCCGCGCTACGACCTGATGAACGACGTGATGTCGGCGGGGCTGCACCGCTGGTGGAAGGCGTTCACGATCGCGCGGACGGGCCTCCGGCCCGGGCAGTCCGCGCTCGACGTCGCCGCCGGCAGCGGCGACCTCGCGCTCGGCCTCGCGCGCCGCGTCGGCCCCACGGGCCGCGTCGTCGTCACCGACGTCAACCGCACGATGCTCGAGCTCGGGCGCGATCGCCTCATCGATGCCGGCGTGGGGCGTAACGCCTCGTTCGTGCAGGCCGACGCGGAGGCCCTGCCGTTCGCGGCCGGGCGCTTCCATTGCGTCACGATCGGTTTCGGCCTGCGCAACGTCACGGACAAGGAGGCGGCGCTGGCCGAGCTTTATCGCGTGCTGAAGCCGGGCGGCCGGCTGCTCGTGCTCGAGTTCTCGAAGCCGCGGCTCGGGCCTCTCGAGCCGCTTTACGATCTCTACTCCTTCCAGGTGCTCCCGCGCCTCGGCCAATGGCTCGCCGGGGACGCGGCGAGCTACCGCTACCTCGCCGAGTCGATCAGGCGCCACCCGGATCAAGAAGCGTTGCAGCGCATGATGGAGCGCCGCGGCTTCGAGCGGTGCCGCTATCACAATCTCTCCGCGGGCATCGTCGCGCTGCATGTCGGCTTCAAGGTCTAGCACGACCGGCCGCCCGGCACCCGCCGTGCCCGGGCGATGACCGGGCCGCTCCTCGCGCGCGCCGAGAGCTGGCTCAATCGGCACATCGGCGAATCGGCGAGCGCGTCGAGCGTGCTGGCCGAGCTCGAAGGCCGGAGCGTGCGCCTGCGTGTCGAAGGCCTCGGCATCGACGTCCTGATCGCCGCCGAGCCCGGGCGGCTGCGCTTGACGCGCGCCGGCGGCGGGACCACCGCGAGCGCGACCGTCCGCGGGACGCCGCTCGACCTGCTGCGCCTGCTCGGGCCGGGCATGGCGGGCCGGATCCACGGCTCCGGCGTCGAGGTCAGCGGGCGCGTCGCCGTCGCCGAGCGCTTCGCGGCGCTGCTGCGGCTCGCGTGGCCCGATCCCGAGGAGGAGCTCGCAGGCTGGGTCGGGGACGTCGTCGCGTATCGGGTCGGCCGGGCCGTCCGCGGAGCGGGCGGGTGGGCGGCGAAGGCCGCCGAGGCGTTGCGTCTCGATACGTCCGAGTACCTGACGGAGGAGAGCCGCGTGCTGCCGACCCGCTACGAGGCCGACCGGCTCTTCGCCGAGGTCGAGCGCCTGCGCGACGACGTCGAGCGGGCGGCCGAGCGCATCGAGCGGCTCGCCGAGCACGCGTGCCCGCGCGAGCGCGCCGCGGCGGAGTGACGGATGAGCCGCGGGCGCCGGCCGAGCCGAGGAGTGAGCCTGAGATGAGCCGCCTGCGACTGCTGCTCCGGCTGCTCAGCATCCAGCGCACCCTGCTGCGCTACGGTCTCGACGAGATCGTCTGGCGGACGCATCTGTTTCGTCCGGTCGCGTGGTTGCAGAGGCTGCTGCCGGGCGCGAGGGTCAAGGCGCGGCCGATCGGCGAGCGGCTCCGGCTCGCGCTCGAGGAGCTCGGGCCGATCTACGTGAAGTTCGGGCAGGCGGTCTCGGTCCGCCGCGACCTGCTCTCGCCCGAGCTCGCCGACGAGCTCGCGAAGCTCCAGGATCAGGTGCCGCCGTTTCCGTCCGAGGTCGCGGTCGCGGTGCTCGAGCGAGCCTTTCGCCGCGGCGTATCCGACTTGTTCGCCGACTTCGACCGGCGCGCCCTCGCCGCCGCTTCGATCGCTCAGGTGCACACGGCGCGGCTGCACGACGGCACCGAGGTCGTCGTGAAGATCCTGCGCCCCGACGTGCGCGCGCAGATCGAGCGCGACCTCGAGGTGCTCTTCCAGCTCGCGCGGCTCGCCGAGCACTACTGGCCCGACGCGCGCCGCCTGCGCCCGGTGGCCGTCGTCGAGGAGTTCCAGAAGACGCTGCTGCACGAGGTCGACCTCATGCGCGAAGCGGCGAACGCCGCGCAGCTCAGGCGCAACTTCGAGGGCTCGGAGAAGCTCTACGTCCCGCAGGTCTACTGGGACTATTGCCGCTCGAACGTGCTGACGCTCGAGCGCATCCACGGCATTCCGATCGGCGACATCGAGGCGCTGAAGGCGCGGGGCGCGAACATCCGCTTGCTCGCGGAGAACGGCGTCGAGGTGTTCTTCACGCAAGTGTTCCGGCACAACTTCTTTCATGCCGACATGCATCCCGGCAACATCTTCATCGACCTCACGGACCCCGCCGCTCCGCGCTACGTGGCCGTGGATTTCGGGATCGTCGGCACGCTGAGCGCCGAGGATCAGCACTATCTCGCCGAGAACTTCCTCGCGTTCTTCAAGCGCGACTATCGGCGCGTGGCCGCGCTGCACGTCGACTCCGGATGGGTGCCGCCGGAGACGCGCATCGACGAGCTCGAGTCCGCCGTCCGCGCCGTGTGCGAGCCGATCTTCGACCGTCCGCTGAAGGACATCTCGTTCGGCCTCGTGCTCCTGCGGCTGTTCGAGACGGCCCGCGAGTTCAACATGGAGGTGCAGCCGCAGCTCGTGCTTCTGCAGAAGACGCTGCTGCAGATCGAGGGGCTCGGCCGTCAGCTCTATCCGGAGCTCGACCTCTGGCAGACGGCCAAGCCGATCCTCGAGGAGTGGATGCGCGAGCGGCGCGATCCGCGCGTCCAGCTGCGGCGGCTCATCGACGCGTGGCCCGAGATCGGCGACGACCTGCTGCTCATTCCGGAGCTGCTGCACCGCGCGATCCGCCAGGCGGCGGCGAGCCCGCAGCGCGAACCGGTGCGCGCCGCGCGTGCGCGCCGCGCGTCGAACCCGGGTCGCCACGACGACGAGCGGCACGCCGGCGGCCGCGACGACCGGCTCTTCGCCGGCGCGGCGCTGCTCGTGGCCGGCGTCCTCTGGACGGGACTCGAAACGGCCCCGCTCTGGGTCGGGTGGCTCGGCGCGGCCGTGGGTCTCGTGCTCCTGCTCCGCGCGATGCGGCGGCCGTGACCCGACACCGCTACTGCGGCGGTGGCCGGGGCTCGCCGCCGAGCGCCGCCATGGCCTCCGTGATCTCGCGCAGCACCGCTTCGACCTTGACCTCGTCGGCGCCGCGCACCACGAGGTTCGCGCCGAAGCGGCCGTCCCGGGCGAACGGGTAGCTGCCGATCTCGACGTCGTCGTGCGCGCGCGCGATGCGCTCGAGCGCCTCGGCGAGGTCGCCCTCCTTGAGGAACACGTCGACGCTGCGCGAGTGGATCGCGGCGCCGCCGTGGAGGAGCGGAGCCGCCGCCGCGAACATCGCCCGGGCGATCGCCGGGATGCCGGCGAGCACGAACACGTTGTCCATGCGGAACCCGGGCGCCGCGCTGACCGGGTTGTCGATCAGGCTCGCGCCGGCCGGCACGCGGGCCATCTTCATTCGCGCTTCGTTCAGCTGCACGCCGGCGTGCTTCAGCCGCACGACGGCCTCCGGATCGACGACGAGCTCGACGCCGAACGCCCGCGCCACGCCCTCGGCGGTGATGTCGTCGTGCGTCGGACCGATACCGCCCGTGGTGAAGACGTACGTGAACTTCGCGCGGCACTCGTTCACGTGCGCGACGATCGCGTCGAGGTCGTCGCGAATCACACGGCACTCCTCGAGGCGGATGCCGAGCTTCGCGAGCTCGGTCCCGAGGAAGCGCAGGTTCGCGTCCTGCGTCTTCCCGGAGAGGATCTCGTTGCCGATGATCAGCACGCAGGCGGTCGGAACGGATGGCGTGCTCATGCGCTCGATCCCGTTTGGAGCTCGATCAGAATCGGATAGTGATCCGACCCGAAGGCCGGCAGGCGCTTGAACCCGACGACGGTGACTTCCTTGCTCACGACGCAATGATCGATGGGAATGCCGAGGATCGGCAAGAACGTCGGCCAGGAGAGCCCCAAGCCGAACGCGCGCCGGGCGTCGCGCAGCCCCGTCTCGGCGGTCCAGTCGGCGAAGTACGGCGAGTACGGGGTCAGATTGAAGTCCCCGGCGACGACGAGGGGCTCGTGGATCCGGGCGCGGAGTGCCGCGAGCGCGTCGAGTTGCCGCTCGCGCTCGGCCGCCCACCCGGGCGCCGTCGGCGGGCGAAGATGCACGCCGATCAGCCGAAAAGCGCCTTGCGGGCTCAGCACGCGCGCGTCCACGGCATGCGTCGACCCGAGCTCGAAGGCGTGCGCGGCCTCGAGCGGGTAGCGCGAGAGGAGCCCCACGCCGAAGGCGCCGCCGGCCGGCCGCAGAACGCGATGGGGGTAGAGGCGGAAGAGCGGCCGGAGGGCCTCGGCCCAGGCTTGCGTGAGCTCGACGACGAGCAGCACGTCCGGCGATTCGGCCATCACGATCTCGCGCAGGCGCGCATAGGAGCGGTTGCCGGCCTGCACGTTGACCTCGAGGAGCTCGAGGGGCGCGTCGGCGGCTCGGGCGGCTTCCGCCGCCGGGGCATCGTGCACGAGGTACGGCAGCACCGGGAGCGCGTTCGGCACGGCCGACGCGCCGAGCGCCGCGCACCAGGCGAGGCGCCGGCGGGCCAGGAGCGCGAGCACGAGCGGGGCTTGCAAGGCCAGATACTGCACGCGGAAATGCGCGAGGAGCTCGAAGCCCCACCACGCTTCCGCGGCGAGCGCCGCGGCGCTCGCCGCGATCAACCCCGCGGCCGCGAGCGCGAGCAGCGGATCGATCCTGCGTGCCGCGGCGGCGGGCACGGCTCAGCCCCGATCGTCGTCGCGCAGGCCGCAGCTCCAGCACACCGCGAACTGCGCCTCGTTCGATTGGCCGCAGCCCCGGCAACGCCAGGGAGCGCCGGTCACGGGCTTGCGCATCTCCTCGAGCAGGTTGCGCGCGGCCTGCAGCTGCTCGTCGCGCACGACCCAAAGCTCCGGTAGGCACTCGAGGAACGGAATCTCGCCGAGCGCGCCGCAGAGCTGCTCGTTGCGGATCACGCACGCGATGCCGGCCTGCTCGAGCAGATTGCGATAGTGGCCGACCTCGGCCAGCGACTCGCTTTGCATCAGCCGCTTCATACGGTCGCGCTCCGGCCCTTGAGCCCGCGAAGGAACGCGGCCGGATCGGCGCCGCTCTCGAGGACCTCGACGAGCGCCGAGCCGACGATCACGCCGTCCACGTGCCGGCCGATCAGCTCGACGTGGGCGCGCTCGCGCACGCCGAATCCCGCGCAGACGGGCAGCGGCGACGCGGCCTTCACGGCCGCGAGGTACTCGGCGAGCTCCGCAGGCACGCTGAGCCCGGCGCCGGTGGTCCCGGTGCGCGTGACGGCGTAGAGGAAGCCCGAGCTCTCCGCGGCGAGCCGGCGCAGCCGTTCGCGCGGCGTGGCCGGCGTCACGAGCTGAACGAGCGCGAGGCCCGCGGCGTCGAGCGCGGCCTTCAGCGGCCCGCTCTCCTCGAACGGCAGATCGGGGACGATGAAGCCGCAGACGCCGGTCTCCGCTGCGCGCGCGGCGAGCCGCTCGTACCCGAACGCGAGCAGCGGGTTCAGGTAGCTCATCAGCAGCACCGGCGCCGCGAGCTCGAAATCCCGCCGCTCGAGCTCCGCGAAGATCCACCTGAGGCTCACGCCGTGCTCGATCGCAACGCGGCTCGAGCGCTGGACCGTCACGCCGTCCGCCATCGGGTCCGAGAACGGCACGCCGATCTCGACGGCGTCGGCCGCTTCCGCGATCGCGGCAAGGTCGCGCAGGAACCGGTCGGGATGCGGATGGCCCGCGGTCAGGAACCCGACGACCGCGGGCCCTTCGCTTTGCTCGATCGCCGCCTTGACGCGCTCATGCGGCCGCATCGGAGCGCTCCTTCCGCACCGGGTATTGCGCGAGGATCGGCATGTCCTTGTCCCCGCGGCCGGACAGTCCGACGAGGAGCCGAGCGCCCGGGTGCGCTTGCGCCCAGCGCCTGGCACCGGCCAGCGCGTGCGCGCTTTCGAGCGCCGGCAGGATGCCCTCGGCTTCGCAGCACTCGTCGAGCGCGGCGAGCGCTTCATCGTCGCTCGCGGTCACGTAGTCGACGCGCCCGACGAGCTTCAGGAGCGCGTGCTCGGGGCCCACGCCCGGGTAGTCGAGGCCCGCGGAGACCGAGTGCGTCTCGTGAATCAAGCCGTCGTCGTCGTAGAGCAGCATCGAGTAGTTGCCGTGCAGCACGCCGGGGCGCCCCGCGGACAAGGTCGCCGAGTGGTCGCCGAGGCCGCTGCCGCGGCCGCCGGCCTCGACGCCGACGAGGCGCACGTCGCGGTCGCCGAGGAACGCGTGAAACAGGCCGATCGCGTTCGAGCCGCCGCCGACGCAGGCGAACACGGCCTCGGGCAACGCCGCGCGCTCGATCATCTGCGCGCGCGCTTCCCGGCCGATCACGGCCTGGAGCTCCCGGACGAGGTAAGGGTACGGGTGCGGGCCGATCGCGGAGCCGATCAGGTAATAGGTGCCGGCCGGATCGGAGACCCAGTCGCGGATCGCCTCGTCGATCGCCGCCCGCAGCGTCCGGTCGCCGGACGTGACCGGCACGACCTCGGCGCCGAGGCGTCGCATCCGGTCGACGTTCGGCGCCTGACGCGCGACGTCCACCTCGCCCATGTAGACGGTGCACGGCAGCCCGACGCGCGCGCAGGCCGCCGCGGAGGCGACGCCGTGCTGGCCCGCTCCGGTCTCCGCGACGATGCGCCGCGCGCCGAGGGCCTGCGCGAGCAACGCCTGGCCGATCGCGTTGTTGATCTTGTGAGCGCCGGTATGCGCCAAGTCCTCGCGCTTGAGCCACACTTCCGCTCCCCAGCGCGCGCCGAGCGCCGGCGCGGGCGTGATCGGTGTGGGGCGGCCGACCCAGTCGCGAAGCTCCGCCTCGAGCCGCGCCTGGAGCTCGGCCGATCGCAGCAGCGTGCGCACGCCCTCGTCGAGCCGGGTGACCGCCGCCATCAGCGTCTCCGGCACGTAGCGGCCGCCGAAAGGCCCGAATCGTCCGGCGTCGTCGGGAAGCCGGCCTTCGATCAGCGCGTCGAGCAGCGCTTCGTTCTCGTTCATCCTCGTCCCTCCGCATTCGGCGGAATGCACGTCCGGCGCCGAGCGCACGCCATGCATGTTCGGCACCGAATGCATGTTCTCATTCGCGCCCGGCGCGCCGGGCGCAGGCGACGAACGCCTTGATCTTGTCCGGATCCTTCTCGCCCGGCGCGCGCTCGACGCCGGTCGAGACGTCGACGCCCCACGGACGCACCGCGCGAATCGCGGCCTCGACATTCGCCGCGTCGAGGCCGCCCGCGAGGATCAGCTCGCGGCCTTCGGCGAGCGCGCGCGCCTCGTCCCAGTCGGCGAGCCGCCCGCTGCCGCTCCACGGGCTTTCGAACAGCAGCCGCCCGGGAGCTTCGTCCGCGCCCGGCGCGCGGCCCGTCCGGTAGACCGGGAGCGCCGTGCACCCCGCGGGGAGGCGGATCGCGGCGAAGTCTTCCGCGTCCGCCTGGAGCCAGTCGGGCTCGAGCTCGTCGAGCACGCGGGCGACGAGGTCGGCTTCCGGGCGGCGGAGCACCGCGACCCGGAGCACGCCTCGCGGCAGCCGCGCGCCGAGCTCCCGCGCTTGCGCGACCGTCACCTGCCGCGGCGACGGCGCGAGCACGAAGCCGACAGCGTCCGCCCCGGCCTCGGCGGCGGCGTCGGCCGCCGCCGCGCTCGTGATCCCGCAGATCTTCACGAACATCGGCGCTCGGCCGCGAGCCGGCCGGCGGCGATCAGGTCGGCGACCGCCTGCCGGGGATCCGCCGCCCGCATCAGCGACGAGCCGACGAGCGCGAGCCGGTACCCGGCCGCGGCCACCGCACGCACGTCGTCGGCGCTGCCGATCCCGCTCTCGGCGACGGCCGGCAGGCCCTCGGGCAGCGAGCCAGCGAGCTCGGCGAAACGCCCGAAATCGACTTCGAGCGTGTCCAGGTTGCGGCAGTTCACGCCGACGAGGACCGGCGGCCCCCCGCGCGGCACGTCGAGCGCGGCGACGCGCTCGAGGTCCGCGCGGTCGAAGGTCTCGAGCAACGCGAAGAGCCCCGATTCGCCCGCCGCGGCGAGCAGCGCCCGCACGTCGGCGTCGGCGAGCATCGTGACGATGATCAGAACCCCCCCGGCACCCGCCTCGCGCGCCTCGAGGACCTGATACGGGTCGGTCAGGAAATCCTTGCGCATCACCGGGACGCCCCGGGGCGCGAGCGCCGTCGCGGCCTCGCGCAGGTGATCCAGCGAGCCTTCGAACGCCGACGGCTCGGTGAGCACCGACACGCACGCGGCGCCGCCGTCCGCATAGGCCGCGAGCTGCCGTCCACGGTCGAAATCGGCCGCCGCCAGGCCGCCCGCCGCCGGGCTCCGTAGCTTGAGCTCGGCGATCACGTCGAATCGGTCGATCGCGAGCGGCGGGGGCGGGGGCGCGGCCGCCGCGCGCTCGAGCAGCCGCCCTTCCGGCAACGCCGCGCGGGCCGCGCGCACACGCGCGCGGCTCGCCTCCGCCATGCGCTGCAGCAGCCCGGTCATGCCGCGCCCTGTTTCCCGAGGCCGGCGAGACGGTCGACGAGCCGGGCCGCGGACCCGTCCCGGATCGCCTCGCGCGCGCGCTCGACGCCCTCGCGCGCGTCCGCGGCCGCCCCGGTCACCTCGAGCGCGAGCGCGGCGCCGAGGACCAGCGCATCGCGGTGTCCCGGGCAGTCGCCGCCCGCGAGGGCGTCCCGGAGCCGCGCGGCATTCTCGGCCGCGTCGCCGCCCTTCAAGTCCTCGGCGCGGCAGGGCTCGAGCCCGTAGTCGCGCGGGTCCCGCACGGTCCTCTCCACCCCGCCCGGACCGACGTCGAAGCAGACGAACGGCCCGACCGGCGTCGCCTCATCCCATCCGTCCGCCCCATGCACGACGAACGCGCGCTCGATTCCCATCCCGGCGAGCGTCTCGGCCATCAGCGCCGCCATCGGCTCGCTGAAGGCGCCGATCACGTGGTAAGGCGGCGCGGCCGGGTTCGACAGCGGGCCGAGGATGTTGAACACGGTGCGCACGCCGAGCGCCGCGCGGACCGGCGCGATGTGCTTCATCGCGGGGTGGTAGTGCGGCGCGAACAGGAACGTGAAGCCGTGCGCCGCGAGGCAGTCGGCGGCCTGGCGCTCGTCGAGCGGGATCGGCAGGCCGAGCGCTGCGAGCACGTCGGCGCTGCCGCAGCGGCTCGAGACCGAGCGGTTGCCGTGCTTCACGACGGTCGCGCCGCAGGCCGCGGCGAGCAGCGCGCTGCCGGTCGACAGATTGAGACTCCCGGAGCGGTCCCCGCCGGTGCCGACGACGTCGACGTAGCGGCCGCCCTCCGGAAGGCTCGGACGGCGCGCGAGGCGGCGCATCGCCGTTGCGAAGCCGCGGATCTCGGGCGCGCTCTCGCCCTTCACGCGCAGCGCGATCAGCAGCGCGCCGGCCAGCGCCGGCGCCATCTCGCCGCCGGCCATCGACGCGAGGAGCGCATCCGCCTCACGCTCGTCCAGGTCGTGTCCCGCGGACACGCGCTCGAGAAGCTCGGACGGACGGATCTCGAACGCCTCCCTCATGATCGCCTCCGCTCGGCCTGACGGAGAAAATTCGCGAGCAGCGTCGGACCTTCCGGCGTCAGCACGCTCTCCGGGTGAAATTGCACGCCCTCCACCGCCAAGCTGCGGTGGCGCACGCCCATGATCTCGCCGTCCTCCGTGCGCGCGGTGATCTCGAGCACCGCCGGCAAGTCATCGCGGTCCGCGGCGAGCGAGTGATAGCGGCCCGCCTCGAACGGGTTCGGCACGCCGCGAAAGATACTGTCGCCGTCGTGGCTCACCTGCGACGTCTTCCCGTGCATCAGCGTGCCGGCCGACACGATACGGCCGCCGTAATGATGAACGATGCACTGGTGGCCGAGACAGACGCCGAGCATCGGGATCTTGCCGGCGAACGCGTCGATCATCGCGAGCGAGACGCCGGCATCCTCCGGGCGGCCCGGACCGGGCGAGATCACGAGGTGCGTCGGCTCGAGCGCCTGCGCGTCGGCGACCGACAGCGCGTCGTTCCGGTAGACGAGCACTTCGGCCCCGAGCACGAGAAAGGCTTGCACGAGGTTGTAAGTGAACGAGTCGTAGTTGTCGATCAGAAGCAGCCGCGCGCTCACAGTCCTTCCTCCGCGAGCTCCAACGCCCGCCGCAGAATCGCGCTCTTCGCGAGCACCTCGCGGTACTCGTTGTCGGGCACACTGTCGGCGACGATGCCCGCGCCCGCCTGAAAGCTGTACTCGTCGCCGTTGAAGACGATCGTCCGGATCGTGATGGCCTGGTCCATGTTGCCGTTGTTCGCGAAGTAGCCGACCGTGCCGCCGTAGAGCCCCCGCGCGGTGGGCTCGAGATTCGCGATCAGCTCCATCGCGCGGACCTTCGGCGCGCCGACCAGCGTGCCGGCCGGGAACGCGGCCGCGAAGAGATCGAACGCGTCGCGCTCGGGGGCAAGGCGGCCCTTCACGCCGCTCACGATGTGCATGACGTGGCTGTAGCGCTCGATGCTCCGGTACGGGTCCACGACCACCGATCCGGCGCGCGCGACGCGCCCGAGGTCGTTGCGGGCGAGATCCACGAGCATCACGTGCTCGGCGTTCTCCTTCGGGTCGGCGAGAAGCTCGCGCTCGAGGGCACGGTCCTCGTCGGGCGTGGCGCCCCGCGGCCGTGTGCCGGCGATCGGGCGCAGGCTCGCGTTGCCGTTGTGGAGCCGCACGAGGGCCTCGGGCGAGGAGCCCGCGACGCGCACGTCGCCGAGCTCGAAGAAGTACATGTACGGCGACGGATTCAGCAGCCGCAAGCCCCGGTACGTTTGAAACGGATCGAGGTCGCTGCGGCCGCTGAAGCGCTCCGACAGCACGATCTGGTAGATGTCGCCGGCCTTGATGTAGCGCTTCGCCCGCTCCACCGCCTCGATGAAGCTGCCGCGCGAGAAGCTCGGCGCCGCATCCGAGAAGCCGCCGGAGCGCTCCGGCGCGTCCACGCCGCCGCGGAGGCGTGCGACGACCTCGGCGCGAAGCGCGCGCCGGTCGGCTTCCGACCCCGCGTGCAGCAGCGCGACCCGCCGCGTCAGGTGATCGAACACGAGGAGCGATTCCGGCGCGACGAAAGCCGCCTCGGGGAGATCCTCGAGCGGCGCGCGGCTCGCCGGCAGGCGCTCGAAGTGGCGGACGACGTCGTAGCCGGCGGTGCCGACGAGCCCGCCCGTGAACGGGATCCCATCGATCGCGGGCCGCAGGACCGGGCTCGCGGCGAGCGCGGCGCGCATCAGCGCGAGCCACTCCGCGCGGCCCTCCGGTCGAGGCGTCGGCTTGCCGTTCCGCAGCACGCGGTCGGGCCGAAGCTCGAGCGTGAGGCCCTCGCCGAAGCCGAGAAAGGAGTAGCGCGCGAGCCGCTCGCCGCTCTCGACGCTTTCGAGCAGGAAGCGGGGCTTGAACGGCTTCAGCTTGATGTAGGCGGACACCGGTGTATCGAGGTCCGCGGCGATGTCGAACGGTGACTCCATCGTGGCTCTAGCCTTCGGTCGTTGCCGGCCCGGAACTCCCGGGAATCGCCGGCGCTCGTCGGTGGTCGGGTCCCAAAACGAAAAGACCCGTCTCCGGATACGCGGAGACGGGTCTTGCTGGATTCGAGGAACGGCTAGAGCTTCTGCGAGGCTCCGTCCGTCCGGTTGCCGCCGTGGAACGGGCCGGTCGTGGCCGGCCTGATCCTCGAGTCGTCCGCGGGCTATTCGGCGCGCACTACCCTCTCCGCTGGTGAGCGTCGCCACCAACGGAGGTGATCGGGACGTTGCCGTCGCAGGCCGTTCATGGGCCGGAAGTATGTCGGCCGTCCCGGCGCGGGTCAAGCGGAGCGGCTACAAGCCGTAGATCGCCGGCAGCGCGAACGAGAAGCCGAGCCACAGGATCACGGTCAGCGGCACGCCGGCGCGGACGAAGTCGGCGAACTTGTACCCGCCGGCCGTCAGGAGCAGCAGGTTGGTCTGATAGCCGAACGGCGTCGCGTAGCTCATGTTCGCGCCGAACAGCACCGCGAGCACGAACGGCTCCGGCGAGACGCCGAGATCCCGCGCGACCTGGATCGCGATCGGCGCGGCGATCACGCCGGCGGCGTTGTTCGAGACGACGTTCGTCAGGATCGTGACGATCAGCATCAGCCCGCTCAGGATCGCGCCGACCGGCAACACGCCGGCGACCGCGACGAACGGGCGCGCGACGAGCTCGACTGCGCCGGTCTCGGTCATCGCCTGAGCCAGCGCGAGGCTCGTGACGATGACCATGATCATCGGCGCGGAGAGCGCGCTGCCGATGTCGCGCCAGGCCAGGCAGCGCGTGGCGAGCATCAGTCCCACGCCGACGACGGCCGAGACCGCGATCGGCACGATCCCCGCCGCGGCGGCGACGACGACCAGCACCATGATCGTGAGCGCCCGGTCGGCCCGATGAGTGCGGGGCAGATCCGTCGTGCCGTCCAGCACGAGCGCCGTGCCGGAGCGCTTCAAGCGCTCGAGATCGCTCGTCGTGCCCTGAACGAGCACGACGTCCCCGGCGCGGAGCGGCACGAGGCCGATGTGGCTGCTGAGCGGCTCGCCGTCCGCGCGGGCGCGATGCAGCGCGAGCGGCAGCAGCCCCGTGCGCTGCGCGAAGCGGGTCGCCGCGAGGCTCGCCCTGTGAAGCATCGAGCCGCGCGTCACGACGATCTCCGCAAGCTGCTCCTGCTCGACCGGCGCCGCCTGCGCGACGCCGGCGGTCGCCGGCACGTCGTGCAGCGTGGCGCCGAGCTGCTTCTCGAATTCCTTCAGCCGCTCGGGCGTGTCGCGGACGACGAATCGGTCGCCGGCCTGGATGCGCACGATCGGCAGCTTCGTCACGACGAGCCCCTCGCCCCGCTCGATCCGGTCCACGCGCATCTCGTTGTTCGTCATCGCGAGACACTCGGCGAAGGTCCGGCCGCGGGCGGCGCTGTCCTCGGTGATGTGGAGCGTCGCGTTGAATACCCGCGGCGACGTGTCGGCGAGCGGGGGCTTGCGGGCCGGCAGCAGCCGCGGCGCGATCAGCCACAGGTACGCCATGCCGATGCTTCCGACGAGCACGGCCGGCAAAGTGAAATCGAACATGCCGAGCTCGGGGAGCCCCGAATCGGCGGCGATGCCGACCACGAGCAGGTTCGTCGACGTGCCGATCGTCGTCGCCATCCCGCCGAGAAGCGCGGCGAAGCCGATGGGCATCAGAATCGACGACGGGGGGATCTTGTTGCGGACGGCGACGCCGATCAGCATCGGCAGCAGCATCACGAGCACCGGCGTGTGGTTCACGAACGCGCTCAGCACGGCGGCGATGAGCATCGTCATCAAAATCGCGCCGCGCGGCCGCGCCGTCCACGCCCGCGCGAGCCGCAGCGCGAGAGGCTGGAGCGCGCCCGTCGTCTCGAGGCCTTTCGCGATGATCATCAGGGCGGCGATCGTGATCAGCGCCTCGTGGCCGAAGCCGGAGAGAAAGCGCGTCGGCTCGAGGGGGCCGTCGGCGTCCTCGTACGGAGAGAGCTGGAACACGAGAAGCAGCGTGACGAGGATCGCGAGCGCGGACGCTTCGAGCGGGATCTTGTCGCGCGTGAACAGATACAGCGCGACGACGGTCAAGAGCAGCGCGGCCAGCGCGTGGAGATTCGGCACGGAGTATGATTCGCCGAGCATTCGAAATATTTGCTCCCCCTAATAGCACGCGCAACGAAGCCGCGCCAAGCCTCGGCCGGCGCGGCGCGGGGCCACGCCGACGCGGTCCCGCAGCCGGCGGGGCGCAGCGCACTCGAGCGATGACCGACGGAGCCGTTGCACTCCCGGGCCGGAGCGCCCGGACGAACCCGCCGGCGGAGGCCGCGCGCGGGCCGCGCGCGGGAACCGGCGCCGCCCCCGTGTGCGCGCGCCGCGGGGACCGGCGGGGCACCGGCGCCGAGGCGCACGAAAGCGCCCCGCGCCGCGCGGGCGCCGGACGCGGGCCGGCGCGAGCGCCGGGACGCGCTTCTCTCTCCGGGCCTCGGCAGCGGCCGAAGCGGCCATGGTCACCGTAACGGCCTCCGGCGCGGCCGCCCGCGACCGGGTCGCGGGCTCGCTCGGCGTCTGGCGATACAGCCGCCGCGCGCTCGAGCTCGTATGGTCGACGAGCGCCCGTCTCACGGTCGCGCTCGCCGCGCTGACGATCGCGGCCGGGCTGCTGCCCGCGGCCGCCGCGTACGTCGGCAAGCTGATCGTCGATGCGGTCGTGGCCGCGATCGAGGTCTACCGCGAGGGCGGCGCGGCCCCGTATGCGGACGTGCTGCTGCTCGTCGCGCTCGAGGGGGCGCTCGTCGCGGGCGTCGCGGCGGCGCAGCGCGCGATCGATTTCTGCCACGCGTTGCTGCGGCTCAAGCTCTCCGAGCGCGTCAACGTGATGATTCTCGACAAGGCGCTGACGCTCGAGCTCGCACAGTTCGAGGATTCGGAGTTCTACGACAAGCTCACCCGCGCGCGTCAAGACGCGTCCACGCGCCCGCTGAGCCTCGTCACGCGCACCTTCACGCTCGGGCGAAACGGCATCTCGCTCGTCAGCTACGCCGCGCTGCTGCTGCAGTTCTCGCCGTGGGCCGTCGCAATCCTGATCGTCGCCGGCCTGCCGGTATTCTTCGCCGAAGCGCGCTTCTCGAACGAGCGCTTCCACGTGTTTCGCTGGCGCTCCCCGGACCGGCGCATGCTGATGTACCTCGAGATCGTGCTCGCGCGCGAGGATCACGCGAAGGAGGTGCAGCTCTTCGGCCTCGGCCCGAAGCTCCTCGGCCGCTACAAGCGCATCTTTCGCGCCATCTACGAGGAGGAGAAGCGCCTCGCGGTGCGCCGCGATGCGTGGGGGCTCGCGCTCGGCATCCTGAGCAACGCCGCGTTCTACGCCGCGTACGGGTGGATCGCCGTGGCGACGATCCAGGGCGCGATCACCCTCGGCGAGATGACGATGTACCTCCTCGTGTTCCGGCAGGGGCAGTCGGCCGTGTCGGCGATGCTGACTGCGATCGGCGGCATGTACGAGGACAACCTGTACCTCTCGAACCTTTACGAGTACCTCGAGCAGCCGCGCCGGGCCCGGCACGGCATCGCGACGCAGGGTACCGACCCCGACGCGGGGCTCGTGTTCGAGCACGTGACGTTCACGTATCCCGGCTCCGACACGCCGGCCGTGCGCGACGTCTCGCTCGCCGTCGCCCGGGGCGAGAGCGTTGCGCTCGTCGGCCTGAACGGCTCCGGGAAGACGACGCTCGTGAAGCTCCTTGCCGGCCTTTACGAGCCGGACTCGGGCCGCATCCTTTATCAGGGCCTGCCTCTTCCGCAGTGGGACCGCGACGCCCTCAGGAGCCGGATCGGGGTGATCTTCCAGGACTTCGTCCGGTATCAGCTGAAGGCGGGCGAGAACATCGGCGTCGGCGACGTGCAGAAGTTCTCGGACGCCGAGCGCTGGCGCGATGCCGCGGAGAAAGGGCGGGCCGCGACCTTCATCGAGACGCTCCCGGAGGCGTACGAGACCGCGCTCGGCCGTTGGTTCAACAAGGGCCAGGAGCTCTCCGGCGGGCAGTGGCAGCGCATCGCGCTCGCGCGCGCGTTCATGCGGAGCGCCGCCGACATCCTCGTCCTCGACGAGCCGACGGCCGCGATGGACGCGGAGACGGAGGCGGAGGTGTTCGAGCACTTTCGCTCGCTCACGCGTAACAAGATCACGATCCTGATCTCGCATCGGTTCTCCACGGTGCGCCGCGCGGACAAGATCGTCGTGATGGATCAGGGACGCATCGTCGAGCAGGGCACGCACGACGAGCTCGTCGCGCTCGGCGGCCGCTACGCCCGTCTGTTCGAGCTCCAGGCGCGGGGTTATCGCTGACCCGCCGCGTCCACGCCGCGGCGAAACGAGGCCGCCTGGTCCTTTCGGCGTCGCTGCGCGGCCGCACGGATCGGTCGGGAGCGGCGCGCTACAATCGCCCGATCGGAGGTTGCGGTCATCGGGAGCGGACGTGCGGCGTGCCCGGCGGAACGGGGTGCGGCGCACCGATCGGAGCGGCGCTTGGCGTCATCGAAATCCAAAGGCGTGGTCCGCACGGACATCTTCTTCGCCGAAAAGGACCAGGCCCTGCGCGAGGACGTGCACCGCCTCGGCGAGCTGGTCGGCGATCTCGTCAAGGAGCAGGGCGGCGAGGCGCTGTTCGATCTCGTCGAAGCCGCGAGGCGCGCGTCGATCTCGCGGCGCGAAGGCAACGCGGAGGCTTTCACGGAGCTGCGCACGTTGCTCGGCGCGCTCGCGCCGAGCACGGCTCGAGATTTCATCCGCGCGTTCTCGACCTATTTCCAGATGGTGAACATGGCGGAGACGGTGCATCGCATCCGCCGGCGCCGCGCGTATGCTCAAGACTCCACGAAGCCTCAGCCGTTCGGGCTGCTCGACGTGCTGCAGCGGCTCAAGGCGTCGGGCGTCGATGCCACGGCGATCGAGGACGTGATCGCGCGAACCTGCATCGAGCCCGTCTTCACGGCTCATCCGACCGAGGTCACGCGCCGCACGCTCCTGCGCAAGCAGCAGAACATCGCGCGCTACCTCCTCGACATGCTCGACCCCTACATGACGCGGCAGGAGGTGGCCGCGACGATGGGCCGGATCCGGCTAGAGATGACGACGGGCTGGCAGACGGAGGAGTTCGCCGGCGAGCAGATGACGCTCGGCGACGAGGCGGAGCACGTGCTCTTCTTCGTGACGGACGTGCTTTATCGGATGATCCCGGCGTTCTACGAGAGCCTCGAGAGCGCGTTGTCCGAGACCTTCGCGGAGCGCGGCGTTCGGGTGCGCGTGCCGATCGTCGTCAAGTTCTCGTCCTGGGTCGGCGGCGACATGGACGGCAACCCGAACGTGACCGCGAAGAGCATGCGCGAGACGCTCGCGCGCCAGCGTTCGCTCGTGCTCGATCTGTACTATCAGGAATGCCGCGACCTCGCCCGGCACTTGAGCCAGAGCGACACGCGCGTCGGCGTCTCGGACGAGCTGAAGGCGAAGACGCGGCTTTATGCCGCGCACTTCCCGCAGGCGTTCCACTCCGTCCCCGCCCGGCACCGGCGCATGCCGTACCGCGTGTTTCTGCGCCTCGTCAGGGCGCGGCTCCAGGCGACGTACGACGACGCCGCGTTTCCGTACGAATCGCCGGAGGAGTTCATCGAGGACATCACGATCGTCGCCGACAGCCTGCGGGCGAACAAGGGCCGCCACGCCGGGCTGTTCCTCGTGCAGCGGCTGCTCCGCAGGGCCGAGACCTTCGGGTTTCACCTCGCGACGCTCGACGTCCGCCAAAACGCGCTCGTGCACCGGCGCGTCGTCGGCGAAGGCCTCGGCGAGCCGGACTGGCTTGCGCTCGACAGCGACGCGCGCACCGCGCGGCTGAAGGAAGCGCTCGAGCGGAGGGAGTCGCCGGCGGGCGCGTTGTCGTCGGAGGCGCGCCGCACGCTCGCGGTGTTCCAGGCGATCGCGCACAGCCGGCGCAAGTACGGGCGGGAAGCGATCGGCCAATACATCGTCAGCATGGCGCACGGTCCGGACGACGTGCTGTCGGTCCTGCTGCTCGCCCGCTGGGGCGGCCTCGGCCCGAAAGGAGGGGCCGTGCCGCTCGACATCGCGCCGCTGTTCGAGACCGTCGAGGATCTCGAGAACGCCGACCAGATCATGTCGAGGCTGATCGCCGACGCCCACTACCGCAATCACCTGCGCTCGCGCGGCGACGAGCAGATGATCATGATCGGCTACTCCGACAGCAACAAGGAAGGCGGGCTCGTCTCCGCCCGCTGGGGGCTGCAGAAAGCGCAGCAGACGCTCGTTCGGACGATGCGCGACCTCGGCGTGAAGCTCACGCTGTTTCATGGACGGGGCGGCACGATCAGCCGCGGGGGCGGGCGGCTGACCGAGGGGTTGCTGGCGGCGCCCGAAGGGGCCGTGAACGGGCGGCTACGGATGACCGAGCAGGGGGAGACGATCAACGCGAAGTACGGCCTGCGCGGGATCGCGATGCGCAGCCTCGAGCAGACCCTCGGCTCCGTGCTGTGGCTCACCGCGCGGTCACAGCCCGCGCACGAGCGGCAACGGGAATGGCAGGCGATCATGCAGCGGATCGCGGATCGCAGCCGCCAGGCATACAAGGGGCTCGTCTACGACCGCCCGGAATTCGCCCGGTACTTCCGCGACGCGACGCCGATCGACGTGATCGAGCGGCTCAATATCGGCTCGCGGCCGCCTTCGCGCGACGGCAAAGGCGGCATCGAGGAGCTGCGCGCGATCCCGTGGGTGTTCGCGTGGACGCAGTCCCGGTGCCTGCTGCCGGGCTGGTTCGGCTTCGCCACGGGTCTGTCGCATGCGGTCGAGACATACGGGCGGGACACGGTGCGCGAGATGCACGCGAACTGGCCGTTCTTCAAGGTTTTGATCAGCGACGTCGAGGCCGTTCTCGCGAAGGCGGATCTCGAGGTGGCCGCGCATTATTCGCGCCTCGCCGGGCCGCTCCACGACGAGTTCTTCCCGGCGATCCGCGCCGAGTACGAGCGCTGCGTGGAGCTCGTGCTGACCCTGACCGGGAACGACGAGCTTCTCGCGGAGCAAGAGACGTTGCGGCGCGCGATCCGGCTCCGCAACCCCTACATGGACCCGATGAACTTCCTGCAGGTCGATCTGCTCGACCGCTGGCGGCGCAGCGGCCGCCCGGAAGGCGCGTTGCTCCAGGCGCTGATGGTCAGCGTCAACGGCATCGCGCACGGCATGCAGAACACGGGCTGACGCCCGCGCTCTCGCGGTAACCCGCGTCGCAGCCTACGCGTCGCGGCTCGCCGGGCCTGCGCCGAGCGGCTCGACGTCCGGTCGCCCGGGCGCTTGAGACGACGCCGAGACCTTCGCGGCGA
Source organism: Gammaproteobacteria bacterium (assembly GCA_036381015.1). NCBI lineage: Bacteria > Pseudomonadati > Pseudomonadota > Gammaproteobacteria > Gammaproteobacteria bacterium. Next base: position 11,271 of record DASVDR010000021.1, on the reverse strand, counting down.
CGCTCTGCGGCTCGGCCGCCGCCTGCGGCGGAAGCGCGCCCGCAGGCTTCGGTGCCGGCGTGTCCTCGTCCTTGGCCTCCATCGCCTTACGAAAGCTCTTGATCGCGCTGCCCAGGTCCGCTCCGAGCGTCCCGAGCCGCTTGGTCCCGAAGATCAGGACGACGATCAGGAGGATGATCAAGAGCTCCGTCATGCTGACTCCGCCTAATCCCATGGTCCTCCTCGACGCAGGGGAAATCCGATCCGGCCAGCATGCACCCGAAAGGTATGAGAAGTCCATGTCGGATCCCCCGGCACGCGGAAATCCTTGCCGGCCGCGCCTGCCCGGACACGCCCCGCCGGCATCGCGGCGCGCGCCGCCTCCTCCCCGAAAGGCCTCACTTCGGCCAGTCGACCACGCGCTCGTCGACGTCGCGCTCGTGCACGTGCCGCTCCGAGATCGCGCGCCCGCGCACCGACACGCCCGCGAGATGAACCGTTTCCGGATCGCCCGACACGAGCGGGTGCCACCACTCGAGGGGTTTCCCCTCCGCGATCTTGCGGTACGCGCACGTGCTCGGCATCCAACGGAACGCGTCGGGCGGCGCGCGCCGCAGGTCCACGCAATCGGCCACGAGCCGTAAGCGCGCGCCGTAGTGCCGGCATCGGCAGCGGCGGAGGTCGAGAAGGCGGCAGGCGACGTCCGTGTAGTAGATCTCGCCGGTGTCCGCATCCTCGAGCTTCCTCAGGCAGCATCGTGCGCAGCCGTCGCAGAGCGACTCCCATTCCTCGTCGCTCATCTCGTGCAGGCGCTTCCGCTCCCAAAACGGTTTCGAATTCGTCATCGGTCGGCTGCTCGAACGAGGTCGCGCTCACAGTACGGGAGTTGCGCGCTGATCGTCTCGCGCACGGTGGTGTAAGCTTTTCGCATGCCGAAGCCCAAGGCGGCGTTCCTCGACTTTGCGACGCTCGGACCGGACGTCGACACGAGCGCGCTCGATCGGCTGCTCGACGTCACGTACTACCCGTTCTCGTCCCCGGACGAGATTTTCGCCCGGATCGAAGCGTGCGAGTTCGCGATCGTGAACAAGGCGCAAATATCCGCGGATATGATCGCACGAGCGCGCCGGCTGCGGATGATCGCCCTGTCCGCCACGGGCACCGACAACGTGGACACGGAGGCGGCCCGCGAGCGCGGGATCGCTGTCGCCAACGTGCGCGACTACTGCAGCACGGCCGTCGTGCAGCACGTGTTCGCGCTCGTGCTCGGCCTGACGCAGCACGTCGCGCAATACGACGCGCTCGTCCGCTCGGGCGGTTGGGCCCGCAGCCGCAGCTTCGCGATGTTCGACTATCCGATCCGGGAGCTCGCCGGCCGCGCGCTCGGCGTGGTCGGCTACGGCACGCTCGGGCGCGCCGTAGGCGACTTGGGACGCTGTCTCGGCATGCGTGTCCTCGTCTCGGCGCGCCCGCGAACGCCGCCGGCCGACGTGCCGCCCGACCGCGTGCCGTTCGACACGGTGCTCGCGGAAGCCGACGTGCTGAGCCTGCACTGTCCGCTGAACGACTCCACCCGCGGCCTGATCGGTGCGCCGGAGCTCGCGCGGATGAAGCGCGACGCGCTGCTGATCAACACGGCGCGCGGCGGTCTCGTGGACGGCGCGGCCCTCGCGCAGGCGCTCCGGGAGGGGCGGATCGGCGGAGCCGGCATCGACGTGCTGCCCACGGAGCCCCCGGTCGGTGACGAGCCGCTACTCGCGCCCGACGTCCCGAACCTGATCGTCACGCCGCACGTCGCGTGGGCCGCCCGCGAGGCCCGTCAGCGAGCCCTGAACCAGGTCGCGGAGAACGTCGCGCACTTCATCGAGAGCCGCAGCCTGCGCCGGGTGGTGTAGGCGCGCGCCGACGAGCGGCGCGGCAGGAATATGCAGCGCGCCTTCGGGGCTGGTAACCTCTCTCGTCCACGACTCTGCGCGTATCGGCATGCTCGTATCGCTCGTCCGTCCGCACGTCCGGCCGCATCCGCGGGCCGCCTTCGAGCCGCCACTCTGAGATGGCGGGCGCGAAGCCGTGGCTGGACGCGTACCCGGACGGCGTCCCGGCAGAAATCGATCCCGACAAGTATCCATCGCTCGTCGCGCTGCTCGAGCGAAGCTTCGCGCGATTCGCCGACCAACCCGCTTTCACGAACCGCGACACCACGCTGACCTTCGCCGGCATCGACCGGCAAAGCCGCGCGCTCGCCGCCTATCTGCAGGCGATTCCGGGCCTCGGGCGCGGGGACCGGGTCGCCGTCATGCTGCCGAACCTTCTCCAATCCCCGGTCACGCTGTTCGCCGTGCTGCGGGCGGGCCTGGTCGTCGTCAACGTGAACCCGCTCTACACGGCGCGCGAGCTCGAGCACCAGCTGTCCGACAGCGGCGCCCGCGTGATCGTCGTGCTCGAGAACTTCGCCCGCACGGTCATGCACGCGCTGCCGGGCTCGAAGGTCGAGCGGGTCGTCGTCACGCGGCTCGGCGACCACTTCCCGCTCGTCAAGCGCAAGGCCGTGAACTTCGTCGTGCGGCACGTGCGGCGAATGGTGCCGGAGTGGCGGATTCCGGACGCCGTCGATTATCGCGACGCGCTCGCGGAGGGCGCGTGGCACGACTACGAGCCGGTGCAGGTCGGTCCCGGCGATCCCGCCTTTCTCCAGTACACGGGCGGCACGACCGGCGTCGCGAAGGGCGCCGTGCTGACGCACCGCAACCTGGTCGCGAACACGCTCCAGGCCGCCGCATGGGCCTCGCCGTTCTACTCCCACGAGGACGGCGTCGTGATCACGGCGCTGCCGCTCTATCACATCTATTCGTTGACGGCGAACCTCCTCTGCTTCGTCGAGCTCGGCGGGCATCAGGTGCTCATCACGGACCCGCGCGACATGAAAGGCTTCGTCGCGGAGCTGAAGAAGCGCCCGTTCGCTTACATGACCGGCGTCAATACGCTGTTCAACGCGCTGCTCGCCACGCCCGGTTTCGATCGGCTCGACTTCAGCGCGCTCAAGGCCAGCATGGGCGGCGGGATGGCCGTGCAACGCAGCGTGGCGGAGCGCTGGCGCGCGGTCACCGGCGTGCTGATCGCGCAGGGCTACGGCCTGACGGAGGCTTCGCCGATCGTGTCGGCGAATCCGCTCGATCTCACGGAGTTCAACGGCTCGGTCGGGTTGCCGTTCCCTTCGACCGATGTCGCGATCATGGACGACGACGGCCGCGACCTCGGGTTCGGGACGGCCGGCGAGATCTGCGTGAAGGGCCCCCAGGTCATGGCCGGCTATTGGAACCGGCCCGAGGAGACCGCCCAGGTGCTGAGCGAGGACGGCTGGCTCCGGACCGGCGACATCGGGCGGCTCGACGAGCAAGGTTATCTCTACATCGAGGACCGCAAGAAGGACGTCATCGTCGTGTCGGGGTTCAAGGTGTATCCGAACGAAGTCGAGGACGTCGCGGCCACGCACCCCGGAATCCTCGAGACCGCCGCGGTCGGCGTGAAGGACCCGGAGTCCGGCGAGGCGGTGAAGCTCTACGTCGTGAAGCGGGATCCGTCGCTGACCGAGGCGGAGGTGATCGCGCACTGCCGCGCGGGGCTCACCGGCTACAAGGTGCCGCATCTCGTGGAGTTCATCGACGAGCTGCCGAAGTCGAACGTCGGCAAGATCCTCAGACGGGAGCTGAAGCAGCGGGCGGACGCCGCCGTTCGGCGCGTCGCGGAAGGTTCGTAGGCGTCGTGTCCCGCAAATACCTAGACATGATGCTTGCCGGGAACGCCGTGAACCCGTACTGCCCGGGGGAGGAGTCCATTTCATCATCCCTGGGGGCTCGCTCCGCGACATCCCTGCCCGGGGTCCCCGGCGCGAACGGAGTGAGCGCTGGGGTGGCGTACGCGGAGCGTCCCGTCAAGCATCATGTCTAGGTATTTGCGGGACACGATACCAGAGGAGTCCACTAGGCCGGCAGCGCCGCCGCGAGCAGATAGATCCCGACGCCGACGAGCCCGCCGACCAGCGTGCCGTTCACGCGGATGAACTGGAGGTCCCGGCCGATGTGCAGCTCGATCCGCTCGGAGGTCGCGTCCGGGTCCCACTGCTCGATCGTGTCCGAAACGATCTCGCTCAGCGGATCTCGGTAATTCTCGACGAGATAGATCACGAGATCCTCGAGGCGGCGGTTCAGCCGCCGGGCCGCGTCCGCGTCGCGCGTGAACGTCTCGCCGATGCTGCGGATCTCCCGCTCGATGCCGACGCGGAGCGCCGAGTCGGGCGTCGTGAACGATGCGTGCAGGTAGCCGCGCATTCGCTCCCACAGCTCCTGCACGTAGCGGCGGACCGCGGGATGCTCGACCAGCTCGTCCCACAGCGTCTGTCCCTTGCGGATCAGCTCCGGGTCGGTCGCGAGCGACGCCTTCAGCGATCGCAGCCGTTCGTTGAATTGGACCCGAGCCGGGTGGTGCCGATCGTCGCCGACGTCGTTCAGGATGCGCTCGAACTCGGCGACCAGCTGGTCGTAGATTTCCTCGTCGACGAAGCGCGGCAGCCACCATGGGCTGCGGTCGTGAATTCGCCGCCTGATCTCGGCCTTGTTCCGCTCGAGCTGCTCGCGGCCGAACTGCACGAGCTGATCGATCAGCTTTTGCGCGTGGTCGCCGGCGAGCAGCACGTCGATCACGGTGGAGAGCGCGACGTTGACCGGCACGCGGTCGAGCGCCTCGCGCAGGCTCGTGCGCATCGCGAGGCGGAGGTCCGCGCTGTCGACCGCGCGCATCAGCCAGTCGAGCGCGACGCCGGCGTCGCGCGAAAGCAGGCGCGCGTTGTGCTCGATGCGCAGCCAGCCGCCGAGCCGCGCGACCAGGTCCGCGCGCTCGAGACGGCCCTGCACCGCCTCGCGGGTCAGGAAGTGGTCGCGGATGAATCGGGCGAGCGCGCGCCCGATCTCGTTCTTGCGTGTCGGCACGATCGCGGTGTGCGGGATCGGCAGCCCGAGCGGCCGCCTGAACAGCGCCGTGACGGCGAACCAGTCCGCGAGGCCGCCGATCATCGCGGCTTCCGCGAACGCTTCGACGACGCCGAGCGCGGGGTATCGCCGGCCGAGAAGGGCCGCGCTCACGAAGAGCGCCGTCATCGCGACCAGCAAGCCGGTGGCGAAGCGCTGCATGCGTTTCAAGCGCCGCGCGCGCTCCGCTTGTCCGGGGATCATTCGAAGCAGCCGGCGATCTCGGCCTGAATGCGCCGCGCGGCCTCGCGGGGGTCGGCGGCCGTGCGAATCGGCCGGCCGACGACGATATGGTCGGCGCCGGCCTCGAGCGCCGCGCGCGGCGTTGCGACCCGCCGCTGGTCGTCTCCGCCCCCGCTGCCGGCCGGGCGCACGCCCGGCGTGACGATGAGCGCGCCGGGGCCGAGGTCCTCGCGCAGCCTTCGCGCCTCGAGCGGCGAGGCGATCACGCCGTCGCAGCCGGCCCCGAGGGCCTGCGCGGCGCGGCGGCGCGCGAGCGTCTCGACCGGCACGTCGATGCCGACGCTCTCGAGGTCGGCCTGCTCGATGCTCGTCAGCACGGTGACGGCGAGGATTCTCGTCCGCTCGCCTTTTTCCCGTGCGGCAGCCTCCATCACGGAGCGCTCGCCGTGCACCGTGAGGAACGACGCGCCCCGGTCGCGAAGCTGCCGGACGGCGGCGGCCACGGTCGCCGGGATGTCGTAGAGCTTGAGATCGGCGAACACGCGCTTGTCCTGCTCGAGCAGCCAGTCGAGAAGCTCGAAGTAGCGGCCCGACATCGCGAGCTCGAGGCCGATCTTGTAGAAGACGACGGCGTCGCCGAGCGTGTGCACGAGCGACTTCGCGGACTCGACGTCGGGAACGTCGAGCGCGACGATCAGGCGTTCACGAACGGGGATGCTCACGGGGTGGCGTCCGGCGGCACGCGCACATTCTAGAGGCCCGCAACGGTCAAATCGATAGCGGCGGCCGCGCGTTCCAGGTGCCGCTCGGGGAACGGTGGCGCGAACGGTCGGGCAGCCGCATCGGCGCGCGCAGCGCCGAGCGGGATCGCCTGTCAGCGGTGCGCCGCGCCCTTCTTGCCGAGCGCGAGCCTCTCGCGGGTCTCGAGCGCGAAGCGGTCGGTCATGCCGGCGACGTAGTCCGCGATCACGCGGGCTGCGCCGGCGCGGCCCGACCGGGCCTCGGCGGCCGCGGCCCGGGCGGCATGCTTCTCCGGCATCCGTGCGTGGTCGGCGCTGAACGCGTCGAACAGCAGGCGCACCGTCTCGCGCGCGTGGTCGGTCATGCGCTTCACGCGCGGATGCGTGTACAGGTGGTCGCGCAGAAACCGCTTCAGGGAGGTCTGCACGGCGACGTACGGCTCGCTGAATCGGATCAACGGTCGGTCGAGCGCCCTGACGTCGTCGATGCTCCGCGGAGCCGCGGCGCTCACGGCCTCGCTGCTCGTGCGGATCAGGTCCGCGACGAGCTGACCGATCATCCTGCGCACGACCTCGCGCGCGATGCGCTCCCGCGGTGCGTTCGGATAGCGCGCCTCGACGGCTTCGAGCTGCTCGGCGAAGAACGGCAGCTCCGCGAGCTGGTCGAGCGTGAGCAGCCCCGATCGCAGGCCGTCGTCGACGTCGTGGTTGTTGTATGCGATCTCGTCCGCGATGTTCGCGAGCTGCGCCTCGAGGCTCGGCTGCGTGCGCTCGACGAAACGCCGCCCGACGTCACCGAGGTCGCGCGCATGCCGCAGCGCACAGTGCTTCAAGATGCCTTCGCGCGTCTCGAACGTCAGGTTCAGCCCCGGGAACGCCGCGTAACGCTCCTCGAGCTCGTCGACGACTCGCAGCGACTGGAGGTTGTGCTCGAAGCCGCCGAACTCGCGCATGCATTCGTTCAGCGCGTCCTGTCCGGCATGGCCGAAAGGAGTGTGCCCGAGGTCGTGCGCGAGGCTGATCGCCTCCACGAGATCTTCGTTGAGCCGCATCGCGCGCGCGACCGTCCTCGCGATCTGCGCGACCTCGAGCGAGTGCGTGAGGCGCGTGCGGTAATGATCGCCTTCGTGATTCACGAAGACCTGTGTCTTGTAGACGAGGCGGCGAAACGCCGTGGAGTGCACGATCCGGTCGCGGTCGCGCTGGAACTCCGTCCGATGCGCCGGCGGGTCCTCCGCGTGCCGGCGGCCGCGCGACCGTCGGCTGTCCGCGGCGTACGGGGCCAACGTGACGTAAGCCGCCTCAGGCATGGCTCGTGGCGCCGCCCGGCTCCGTCGTCATGGCCGCGACGACGTCGCGCAGCAGCGCCCGGGGCGGCGCCGGCACGACGTCCGCCTCGCCGATCCCGCGGAGGAGCACGACCTTCAGCCCCTCTCGGCCCGCCTTCTTGTCGAGCCGCATCCGATCGAGCAGCGCGTCGGGGTCGACGCCGTGCGCGCGGGTCGGCAGGCCGGCGCGCGCGAGCAGCGACTCGATCCGCGCGCAATCCTCGGCGCCGATCCGCCCGAGCGCGGCGGAGGCTCTCGCGGCGAGGACGATGCCGATCGCGACGGCTTCGCCGTGGAGCCAGCGCTCGTAGTCGCCGATCGCCTCGAGGGCATGCCCGAACGTGTGCCCGAGGTTCAACAGCGCCCGCCGCCCTCGCTCCCGTTCGTCCTCGGCGACGACGGAGGCCTTGATCTCGCAGCTTCGTCCGATCGCGTGGATCAAGCCCGCCTCGTCGAGACGTCTCAGGGATTCGATGTGCTCCTCCAGCCAGTCGAACAGCGGCCGGTCGAGGATCAAACCATACTTCACGACCTCGGCGAGGCCCGCGGAAAGCTCGCGCGGCGGCAGCGTGGCGAGCGCGGCCGTGTCCGCGAGCACCGCCGACGGCTGGTGGAACGCGCCGATCATGTTTTTCGCCTGCGGGTGGTTGACCGCCGTCTTGCCGCCGACGGAGGAGTCCACTTGCGCGAGCAGGGTCGTCGGCACTTGCACGAAGTCGACGCCGCGCTGGTAGCACGCCGCCGCGAATCCCGCGACGTCCCCGACGACGCCTCCGCCGAGCGCCACGACGCAGCAGTCGCGGTGAAACGCGGCCCCGACCAGGCGATCGACGATCGCCGCGAACGTCGCGACGGTCTTGTGCCGCTCGCCGTCCGGCAGGATCAGCGTTTCGATGCTGCGCTCGCCGAGCGCGGCGCGAAGGGGCTCGAGATAGAGCGGCCCGACGACGTCGTTCGTGACGATCAGCACCTGGCGGGCGCGCACGGCGTCGCGCAGCACGTCGGCGTCGCGCATCACCCCCGAGCCGATGTAGATCGGGTAGCTGCGCTCGCCGAGCTCGACTCGTAACCTTTTCACGCCCGAAGGGTCGCAGGCGCCGCTCAAGTTTTCAACGGCAGCAGGTCCCCCTCGGCGAGAAGCCGGCGCAGCGCGGCGGCTACCGAGCCGACATGGCGGCCGCTCGTATCGATCCGAATATCGGCGATCTCCTCGTAAAGGGGCCCGCGGACCGCCATGAGCCGCTCGAGCACCGCTTGCGGGTCGGCCTCCATCAGCAGCGGGCGATCCTGCACGCGTGCCGTGCGTTTGAGCTGGTCGGCGATGCTCGCGTGCAGATAGATCACGATTCCGTTGCTCTTCAACCGCTCGCGGTTATCGGGGTCGAGGATCGAGCCGCCGCCGGTCGCGAGCACGATGCCGCGCTCGGCCGTGAGGCTCGCGATCACCTCCTTCTCGCGGCTGCGAAAACCGGCCTCGCCTTCCTTCTCGAAGATAAACGGGATGTCCACGCCCGTGCGCCGCTCGATCTCGGCGTCGCTGTCTTTGAAGGTGAGCTCGAGCTCCCGGGCGAGCTGACGCCCGACGGCCGTCTTTCCGGCGCCCATCGGACCGATGAGGTAGTAGTTGCCGCGTGATACAACCAAAGGAGGAGGCACGGGGGAGTTGGCTCGGCCGAAGATGATACTCCCCGGGCCGGCTGAACGAAGCTGGTCAGACCGGGAGGACGGCGGCCGCCGGTGACCGCCGCCCTCCATGCATCGTCGGAGCTCAGGACACGTCGACCGTGATCTGGTGCGTCGACAGGAGCCCGCGCGGCGTCTCGACCGTCAGTGTGACCACACCGGTTCCCGGCGCATCACTCGACGTGATCGTGAACGGGAACAGAGTGATCCCAGGGAACTGGACGTCTGGCGCGATCGCACTGCACGGAATCGCATAGGACGCCGGCTGCGTGACGGTCAAGCCTCCCCCGCTCGCCGAAAGCGTCACGGTGGTTTCGCCGGGCATGACGTTGCCGTTGACGTCGCGGATCCAGAACGCGAAGCTCATCGCGGAGTCCGTTCCCATCGTCACCGACGAGGGCGGAGGCAGCCCCGCGTCGTCCGTGATGACCGCCGCGCTGCCAGACAGAATGATCAGGTTCGATTCCGCAATGCCCGTGGAGGGGGCGCCGGAACAGCGGAGCGGGTCGTTGCAGAGGACGCCGTTGAAGTTGGAATCCTCGACGTCCCGCGACTGATTGTTGTTGAAATCGAAGAAATCTTCGCCCGCGTCGTAGTCTCCGTCTTCGTTGTCGTCGCGGAACGGCTCGGGAATGTCCGAGAACGTCTCGCTGTCGTCGAACGCGCCGTTGCCGTTCGCGTCGACGAACGATTCCTCGCCGATCGCCTTCGACAGTATCGTGACACGGCCGTCGGCCGGCCGCGGATTCGAGCTGCGGAAATTGACGGAGCAAACGCCGCCTTCGATATCCGTCGTCTCTGTCGTGCACTGCGACTGAATGTTGCCGCCTTCGGCGGTGAAAGTGATAGCCGTGCCGTCGGGCACCGGATTCTGAAATCTGTCGCCGAGCCTTGCCGTGACCTCGGTCGTAACCCCGTCGTACTCCCACCCTTCGATGTTGAAGCAGCCCACGGCCAAGGAGAAGCTGTCGTCCGTCGGAATTCCGGTGGTCACCGTAAGCTGGCTCGACTGCGTGGATATCGGTTGCGAAGCGCTGGTGACGGTGGCCGTGACTTTGACGGACGTCGCGACCGTACCCGCGTTCACCACGGTTTGAACGAAGCCCTGGTTATCGCTCGTCTCGGACGTCGTCGACAAGGCTATGCCGCCGACCGCCGTATTCAGCGTGAACGCGACCGTCGCGCCCTGCACGGGTCCGTTGGACGCGTCCTTCACGCGGAAAACGACGGTGGAGCTCTCCGGGCGCGTTGCGTCGCCGGTGCCCTGCAGCGCAATGTTCGTGGGCGTCGCCGACACGAATTCGATGGATCCCACTGCTGCCGCCGCCACGGTGACCGTCCCCGTGGCGGACAGGCTTTCGTTGTCGATCGTGGAGCTGGCGGTGATCACATCATCGCCACTGCAGCCCACAGCCGCGTAGGTGACCGTGGCGATACCCGTTTGCGTGGTGACCGCCGTCACGGGGGCGCCGTTTTGGCGGATCTCGGCGAGGCCGTTTGCGACGCAGGGGGAGTTGAAGTTGATCGTCGCGGCGCCGGTGTACAGAGTACCGCCCGACTGCACCAGGGAAACGGTCAAGCTCGTGGCGCCGCCGGCGGAGACGTCGGAGTTAGAAATACCGATGATCCCGGCCTGGAAAGTCGCGCCGCTGCCGTTTCCCATTTGAACGGAGGAGGCGGAGGACGAAGCTACCACTTGAACGTTCACTTGCGCCTGCAACGAGCCGGCGGCGGCCGTGACCGTGATGGTGCGCAGCGAATTATCGCCCGCCGTGACCAGGGTGGCGGTGGCCTGTCCGCTGTCGTCGGTGACGGCAGGGGAGCCGGAGATTCCACCAGACGATGCGGTGAACTCTACCGGGACGCCCGCGACAAGATTGTTGTCTGCGTCCCGGACGAACGCGGTAATCGTGGCGCTTTCGGAGCCGTCGGCGGCGATGCTCTGGGTGCTCGTGGTCACGGTGAGCGTCGCCGCGGGAGCGGCGGTGTCGCCTCCGGCCTGGTTTCCACCCGTGTCGCCCGTGTCGCCGCCGGTTCCCGTGGCGCCTCCGAGCGTGTTGTCACTGCCGCCACTGCACCCGCCGGCGAGGACGGAAACGATGATCAGCAAGAAGGTGAGCCTTCGCATATGCCTGGTCCCCTAGATGGCCGGCGAGCCCGCCCGCCTGTCCCTAAGTCCGAAAGATTCCGATTGCGCCGGTCAGTTGATGCCGACGCCGTCGTCGATGATCCGCGGCGTGACGAAGATCAAGAGCTCGGCGTTGTCGTTGACCGTCTCCCTGCTGCGGAACAGATACCCGAGGCCGGGGATGTCGCCGAGAATCGGAACCTTGT